>NZ_GL882802.1:59789-68583 GCF_000195655.1 Klebsiella sp. MS 92-3 | reverse complement strand
TTTTTTTTTCTTTGCTTGCTTTCTGCTAGATTCCGCCTCAATTCTATACTGAATACTACTGTCTGAAGATTACACATCATGAAAAAACCGACATCCGCCACCCGTGGCAAATCCGGCCGCAAGTCGCGTGAAGAGTTAAATCAGGAAGCTCGCGATCGCAAACGGCAGAAGAAACATCGTGGCCACGCGGCAGGCAGTCGCGCGAACGGCGGCGATGCGGCTTCAGCGGGTAAAAAACAGCGTCAGGCGCAAGATCCGCGCGTGGGTAGCAAAAAACCGATCCCGCTGGGCGTGAGCGAAAGCAGCGCTCCAGCCCCCAAGCAGCATAAACCAAAGAGCGAGAAACCTATGCTTTCACCGCAGGCTGAGCTGGAGTTGCTGGAGAATGATGAGCGCCTGGACGCGCTGCTGGAACGTCTGGAAGAGGGCGGCACCCTTAATGCTGAAGAGCAGAGCTGGGTGGACGCCAAACTGGATCGCATTGATGAGCTGATGCAGCAGCTCGGCCTCTCTTACGATGATGAAGATGAAGAAGAGGAAGAGCGTCAGGAAGATATGATGCGTCTGCTGAAGGGTGGAAACTAACATTTGCATCCCATCGGATTCCCGGTACTCCTTATAACCCTTCTGGTTATATGTTATCTGCTGTGGTTATTCGTTAAACTACGACGGTTGTCGCGGCGTCAGAAATGGCTGCGCAACCGGCTCATGACCCGCGGTGCGGTGGGGCCGGGACGGCGTACCCGTCGGCGGCACCATCGGAAGGAGTGAGCATGTCTGAGCAGATAATCGACTGGGATCTGGCCCTGATCCAGAAATATAACTATTCCGGGCCGCGCTATACCTCGTATCCCACCGCGCTGGAGTTTTCACCGCAATTTGGCGCGGCGGAATTCGATGCCGCTGTGGCCCGTTACCCACAGCGTCCCCTGTCGCTGTACGTGCATATCCCGTTTTGCCATAAGCTGTGTTATTTCTGCGGCTGCAATAAGATAGTCACCCGCCAGCAGCATAAGGCCGATCAATATCTCGATGTCCTTGAACAGGAGATCATCCACCGCGCGCCGCTGTTTGCCACTCGCCAGGTGAAGCAACTGCACTGGGGGGGCGGCACGCCAACTTATCTCAATAAGGCGCAAATCAGTCGCCTGATGGATCTGTTGCGCAGCCATTTCCATTTCAGCGCGGAAGCCGAGATCTCCATAGAGGTCGATCCGCGTGAGATCGAACTGGATGTCCTCGATCATTTACGCGCTGAGGGTTTCAACCGCCTGAGTATGGGCGTACAGGACTTCAATAAAGAGGTTCAGCGTCTGGTTAACCGTGAGCAGGACGAAGCGTTCATCTTTGATTTGCTCAACCATGCGCGGGAGATTGGTTTTACCTCGACCAATATCGACCTCATTTATGGCCTGCCGAAGCAAACGCCGGAGAGCTTCGCCTTTACCCTGCAAAAGGTCGCCGAGCTCAATCCTGACCGCCTGAGCGTGTTTAACTATGCGCATCTGCCCACGCTCTTTGCCGCTCAGCGGAAGATTAAAGATGCCGATCTGCCCTCCGCTGAGCAGAAGCTGGAGATCCTGCAGGAAACCATCGGCTCGCTGACGACGGCAGGCTATCAGTTTATCGGCATGGACCATTTCGCCCGTCCCGATGATGAATTAGCGGTCGCGCAACGTCACGGCGTACTGCATCGTAATTTCCAGGGCTACACCACTCAGGGCGATACCGATCTGCTGGGGATGGGCGTTTCGGCGATCAGCATGATTGGCGACAGCTACGCCCAGAACCAAAAAGAGCTCAAGCAGTACTACCAGCAGGTAGCAGAGCAAGGGAACGCCCTGTGGCGCGGGATCGCGTTAACTCGCGATGATTGTCTGCGTCGCGACGTGATTAAAGCGTTGATCTGTAACTTCCAGCTGGATATCGCGGCGGTCGAGGCGCAGTGGGATGTGGATTTTGCGTCTTATTTCGCCGAGGATCTGAAGCTGCTGGCGCCGCTGGCGCATGACGGGCTGGTGGCTGTGGATGATAAGGTCATTCAGGTGACGGCGAAAGGCCGCCTGCTGATCCGCAACATCTGTATGTGCTTTGATGCCTACCTACGGCAAAAGGCCCGGATGCAGCAGTTCTCACGGGTTATTTAATATTTTGTTGTGGGGGCGGTCACAGAACGAAAAAAAACCCCCCCCCCCCCCCCGCGGGGGGGGGGGGTCCCCCCCCCCCCCGGGGGGGGGGGGGGGGGAACAATTAGCTGAACAGCCCGACCAGCGCAGCGCACAGCACGGCAGCGACTGCCGTTTGTGGCGTGTGACTCGCAGCGGCGCCGCTCGATATCATACTCACCAGTGATTCAAACATGATGCTCTCCCCTAATGCCGGGCACGATCATACTCAACTCATCGGAACAGTAAAGTACAAAATAGCAGCACTTTGCGCCGATCGGCTATTTTTCATCATGCTGTTGAACCCTACTCCATACCCAACTCTTTTAGCTTACGCGTCAGGGTATTACGTCCCCATCCCAGCAGGCGCGCAGCCTCCTGCTTGTGCCCCTGAGTATGGCGCAGGGCGGTCGTTAGCAGCGTGCGCTCCATTTCGGGTTGCGCTTCTGAGAGCAGGTTTTGATGACCGGATCGCAACGCCCGATCGGCCCACTGACCCAGCAGCGTAGCCCAGCTGTCAGGCTGCATCTGCGTTGGGCTATCAGGAATCGTGGTCTCAAACAGTTCGCTCGGCAGATCCTGCGTCAGCACCTCCTGGCCGGCGGCCATGACGGTGAGCCAGCGACAGGTGTTTTCCAGCTGACGGACGTTGCCTGGCCACGCCAGGCGGGTCAGCGCTGTCTCCGTTTCCGGATGCAGCTGTTTGGCTTCAACGCCGAGCTCGCGGGCGGCTATCTGCAGAAAATGGCGGGCCAGGCGTGGAATATCTTCCCGGCGCTCGCGCAGCGGCGGTAAATGCACCCGGATGACGTTCAGGCGGTGGAACAAATCTTCACGAAATTTCCCCTCCTGCACGCGCTGTTCCAGGTTCTGGTGGGTAGCGGCGATGATCCGCACATCGACCTTGACCGGCGCGTAACCGCCCACGCGATAAAACTGACCATCCGCCAGCACGCGCAGCAGACGAGTCTGGACATCAAGCGGCATATCGCCAATTTCATCCAGGAACAGCGTACCGCCGTCAGCCTGTTCAAAGCGACCCTGACGGACGGTATTGGCGCCGGTAAAGGCTCCTTTTTCATGGCCGAACAGCTCGGACTCAATCAGGTCCTTGGGGATCGCCGCCATATTCAGCGCGATAAACGGCGCTTTTGAGCGTGGACTATGGCGATGCAGGGCATGTGCGACAAGCTCTTTACCGGTACCGGATTCGCCATTGATCAGCACGCTGATGGATGAGCGCGACAGGCGGCCAATAATGCGAAAGACATCCTGCATTGCCGGCGCTTCGCCGATGATGTCGGCGGTTGGGCTACTTATCGGCGCATTTCGCGGCTGCTGCTGCTCTTGATAGTGGCTTATCGCCCGGTCGACGAGGGCGACGGCTTCATCGATATCAAAAGGTTTGGGCAAATAATCAAACGCGCCCTGCTGATAAGCGCTGACCGCGGCGTCCAGATCGGAATGCGCGGTCATTATGATGACCGGAAGCATTGGATGGCGCTGCTTAATCTGTTTGAGCAGCGCCAGACCATCCATTCCGGGCATACGGATATCTGACAGCAGTACATCCGGGGTTTTGGTGGTGAGGGCATCTAGCACCTCATTGCCGCTTTCGAACGTTGTGCAGCTCAAGCCGGCTCCGGTGAGCGCGCGTTCAAGCACCCAGCGGATGGAGCTATCGTCATCAACGATCCAGGCTATCCCTCGTTGCATAAACACCTCTACTTCCGAATAGGCAGGTATACCGAAAATTCGGTATGACCCGGCCAGCTGGTGAATTCAATTTTGCCGGAGTGCTGATCGATAAGGCTACGGGCGATAGATAAGCCCAGGCCGGTACCGCCTTCGCGGCCGCTGACCATCGGATAGAACAGCGTATCCTGGAGATGGGGCGGAATACCCGGGCCATTATCTTCAACGTCGATGCGGGCGGCGAGGCGATAACGCACCCCGTGCAGCGTCAGCTGGAAAGCGGTGCGGGTGCGAAGAATAATTTCGCCCCCTTCCGGCCCCAGCGCCTGCAGCGCATTACGGACGATGTTCAGCAACACCTGTTCAATTTGATCCGGGTCGTGGGGTAGCTCTGGTAGGCTGGGGTCGTAATCGCGGATCAACTTCACGTTGTCCGGCAACTCCATGGAAACCAGTTTAACTACCCGTTCGGCGACTTTGTGGATGCTTTCGGTAACGTGCATGCCCGGATGCTGTGGTCCGAGCAGGCGGTCGACCAGATTTCTTAGCCGGTCGGCCTGCTCAATGATCACTTTGGTATATTCCGTTAGCGCCGGGTCGGGCAGCGCTTTGCTGAGCAGCTGGGCCGCGCCGCGCAGGCCGCCTAACGGGTTTTTTATCTCATGCGCCAGGCCGCGGACGAGGTCGCGAGCGGCGACCTGCTGCGCATGCTGCAGCTGCTCCTGGCTCAGGCGGCGCTGATTATCCATCGGCGCCATTTCCAGCAGAATAAAGCCTTCCGGCAGCCGCTGGGCGGTCAACGACAGGATGTGCGAACGGCCATCGATAACCAGCGTCACTTCGTTATCGGTAAACCCCTGGCCCGCCTGCAGACTCTCCTGCATCAGCCCGATATTCAACGAAAAATAGCTCAACAGCTCAGGTAATGGGGTGCCAAACAGTTTGCGCGAGCTCTGCGCCAGCAGCTGCTGCGCCGCAGGGTTGGCAAAGTGCACCGCCAGGTCATCATCGACCAGTAAAATACTGTTGATAAGGGAGTTAAGGATCTGCCCAGCATCGGGCAGTGTGCCTGTTGCCATTCGACAGTCTCCTGAAAATGAGTGCACCAATTTAGTGCAGTATAGCTTTTTATCGGTAAAAAGCTCGCGAGATCAGCGTGTTGGTGGAGAAAAAAGCCCATCCTGAGATGGGCTGAAAGTTTCCACGGCAACAAAATATCCCGGGCATCTCGCGCCACAACACGACATACCCTGGATTTACAGCAAAATTAGACGCTGTAGTACAGTTCGAACTCAACCGGATGCGGAGTCATGCGTACGCGGTCGTTCTCTTCCATACGCAGGGCGATGTAGGCATCGATAGCGTCATTGGTGAACACGCCGCCAGCGGTCAGGAACTCGCGGTCAGCATCCAGGGCCTGCAGGGCTTCTTCCAGAGAACCGGCAACCTGCGGGATCTCTTTCGCTTCTTCCGGCGGCAGGTCATACAGGTTTTTATCCATTGCTTCGCCCGGATGGATTTTGTTCTTGATACCATCAAGGCCAGCCATCAGCAGCGCCGCAAAGCACAGGTACGGGTTGGCAGCCGGGTCCGGGAAGCGCACTTCGATACGACGCGCTTTCGGAGAGGTCACCACCGGAATACGGATAGAGGCAGAGCGGTTACGGGCAGAGTAAGCCAGCATAACCGGCGCTTCGTAACCCGGGACCAGACGCTTGTAGGAGTTGGTGGTCGGGTTCGCCAGGGCGTTGATGGCTTTAGCGTGTTTGATTACGCCGCCGATGTAGAACAGCGCCTGCTCAGACAGACCGGCGTATTTGTCGCCGGAGAACAGGTTGGTCCCGTTTTTCGCCAGAGACATATGGCAGTGCATGCCGGAGCCGTTGTCGCCGAACATCGGTTTCGGCATAAAGGTCGCGGTTTTACCAAAGCGGTGAGCGACGTTGTGAACAACGTATTTGTAAATCTGAATTTCATCCGCTTTTTTGGTCATGGTATTGAAGCGGGTTGCCACTTCGTTCTGACCTGCGGTTGCTACTTCATGGTGATGGGCTTCAACAACCAGACCCATCTCTTCCATGATCATACACATGGTGGAACGGATGTCCTGAGAAGAGTCTACTGGCGGAACCGGGAAGTAACCCCCTTTCACGCCCGGACGGTGACCTTTGTTACCGCCTTCGTATTTGGTGGAGGAGTTCCACGCACCTTCAATGTCATCGATCGCGACATGGGAGCCGGAGATAGAGGCGCCAAAACGGATGTCGTCGAACAGGAAGAATTCTGGTTCTGGCCCGAACAGGACGGTATCAGCGATGCCGGTGGCGCGCAGGTACTCTTCAGCGCGTTTCGCGATGGAGCGCGGGTCACGGTCATAGCCCTGCAGGGTGCCTGGCTCGAGGATATCGCAGCGGATGATCAGGGTCGGTTCTTCGTAGAACGGGTCAATGACCGCGGTGGACGCGTCCGGCATCAGGACCATGTCAGATTCGTTGATACCTTTCCAGCCACCAATCGAGGAGCCATCAAACATTTTGCCTTCTTCGAAGAATTCGGCATTTACCTGATGAGACGGAATCGTGACGTGCTGTTCTTTACCTTTGGTATCGGTGAAGCGCAGATCGACAAACTTCACTTCGTGCTCGTTCAGCATCGTCAAAACGTGTTCAGCGGACATACTTAAACTCTCCCGGATTGGTCATTGTCGTCGTGGTAACGAAAACTTCATACTGCTTAAAAGTGGCGTTGTTGCCTTAAAAAATATAAAGCGAAATCTGTGCCAACTTTTAAATGCCCCATAAAACGCTGTATCATGCGCACCATAGTGCAAAAGGACTGCACCATGATGGAGATAATGCACCAAAATAGTGCTTCAGTGTGAACACTGAGCACCATTTTGGTGCAATTTTTGTTACGGTGCCCTTTTATCGCTCCGTGAAAGCGGTCACAAAGAAACTCTGCAATACTTGTTTGCGGAGGATGTTTGTGATCCTGTTCAGTCCTTCGCTTAATACGTGTACAATAACGCGCTATTTCTAATGCCTGAGGCAAAGTTGTGATCGAAAATCTGCGTAATATCGCCATCATCGCGCACGTTGACCATGGTAAAACTACCCTGGTTGACAAGCTGCTACAGCAATCCGGTACGTTCGACGCACGTACTGAAGCACAAGAACGTGTGATGGACTCCAACGATTTGGAGAAAGAGCGTGGGATTACCATCCTCGCGAAAAACACCGCAATCAAATGGAATGATTACCGTATCAACATCTTTGATACCCCAGGGCACGCCGACTTCGGAGGTGAAGTTGAGCGTGTTATGTCCATGGTTGACTCTGTGCTGCTGGTGGTAGATGCCTTTGATGGCCCGATGCCGCAAACGCGCTTCGTGACCAAAAAAGCTTTTGCCCACGGTCTGAAGCCGATCGTGGTCATCAACAAAGTTGACCGCCCGGGCGCGCGTCCGGACTGGGTTGTCGATCAGGTGTTCGACCTGTTCGTTAACCTCGATGCGACCGACGAACAGCTGGACTTCCCGATCGTTTACGCGTCCGCGCTGAACGGTATCGCGGGTCTGGATCACGAAGACATGGCTGACGACATGACCCCGCTGTACCAGGCGATTGTCGATCGCGTGCCGGCGCCGGACGTTGATCTTGACGGTCCGCTGCAGATGCAGATCTCCCAGCTGGACTACAACAACTACGTTGGTGTTATCGGCATCGGCCGCATCAAGCGCGGTAAAGTGAAGCCGAACCAGCAGGTCACTATCATCGATAGCGAAGGCAAAACCCGTAACGGTAAAGTCGGTAAGGTACTGACTCACCTGGGTCTGGAGCGAATTGAGAGCGACGTAGCTGAAGCTGGCGACATTATCGCGATCACCGGTCTGGGCGAGCTGAACATCTCCGACACCATCTGCGACCCGCAGAATGTCGAAGCGCTGCCGGCCCTGTCCGTTGATGAGCCGACCGTTTCCATGTTCTTCAACGTCAACACCTCTCCGTTCTGCGGTAAAGAAGGTAAGTTCGTTACCTCTCGCCAGATCCTGGACCGTCTGAATAAAGAGCTGGTGCACAACGTGGCGCTGCGCGTTGAAGAAACCGAAGACGCTGATGCGTTCCGCGTTTCCGGCCGTGGTGAACTGCACCTGTCCGTTCTGATTGAAAACATGCGTCGTGAAGGTTTCGAGATGGCGGTTTCCCGTCCGAAAGTTATCTTCCGCGAAATCGACGGCCGTAAACAAGAGCCGTTCGAGAACGTGACGCTGGACGTCGAAGAGCAGCACCAGGGTTCTGTCATGCAGGCGCTGGGCGAGCGTAAAGGCGACCTGAAAAACATGAATCCGGACGGTAAAGGCCGCGTACGTCTCGACTACGTGATCCCAAGCCGCGGTCTGATCGGCTTCCGTTCAGAGTTCATGACCATGACCTCCGGTACCGGTCTGCTGTACTCCACCTTCAGCCACTACGACGACGTTCGTCCGGGCGAAGTGGGCCAGCGTAACAACGGCGTACTGATCTCCAACGGTCAGGGTAAAGCGGTAGCGTTCGCGCTGTTCGGTCTGCAGGATCGCGGTAAGCTGTTCCTCGGCCACGGCGCTGAAGTTTACGAAGGCCAGATCATCGGTATTCACAGCCGTTCCAACGACCTGACGGTAAACTGCCTGACCGGTAAGAAACTGACCAACATGCGTGCGTCTGGTACTGACGAAGCCACGGTTCTGGTTCCGCCGGTTAAGATGACCCTGGAGCAGGCTCTGGAGTTCATCGATGACGACGAACTGGTAGAAGTTACTCCGACCTCTATCCGTATCCGTAAACGTCACCTGACCGAGAACGACCGTAAACGCGCGATGCGCGGTGCAAAAGAAGAGTAATTTTTTCTTCTTGTTGTTCGCTAAACCCCCCCCCCCCCCCCGGGGGGGGTTTTTT
>NZ_GL882802.1:58512-59708 GCF_000195655.1 Klebsiella sp. MS 92-3 | reverse complement strand
TTTCCCCCCCCCCCCCCCCCCCGGGGGGGGTTTCTTTTTTTCATTCCTGCATCACACGCCAATAGTCAAATCCAGCCTTTCCCGCTAAAGTTAATTTTCCACGGCGCGGAAGGAGACAAAAATGCTCTATATCTTTGATTTAGGTAATGTGATTGTCGACATTGACTTCAACCGGGTATTGGGAGCCTGGAGCGATTTAACCCGCATCCCGCTGGCGACGCTGAAGCAGCATTTCACCATGGGTGAGGCTTTCCATCAGCATGAGCGCGGCGAGCTCAGCGATGAAGACTTTGCCGCCGCCATGTGCCATGAAATGAATATGCCCCTCAGCTATGAACAGTTTGCTCACGGCTGGCAGGCGGTGTTTGTCGCGCTGCGCCCGGAGGTGATTACCATCATGCATAAACTTCGTGCCCAGGGGCATCGGGTGGTGGTGCTCTCCAATACCAATCGTCTGCACACCACGTTCTGGCCCGATGAATACCCGGAAGTGCGCGCGGCCGCCGATCGCATTTATCTGTCGCAGGAGATGGGATTGCGTAAGCCTGAAGCGCAAATTTATCTGCGAGTACTGGAAGAAGAGGGGTTTTCCGCCGCAGATACGGTCTTTTTTGATGATAACGTCGATAATATAGCAGGGGCCAACCGGTTGGGGATCACCAGTATCCTGGTGACTGGTAAGGAGACCATCCCTGACTATTTCGCGAAACAGCTATGCTAAAAACCGTTCATCAAAAATTACTCCACCATACCCGGCCGCTGCTGGCGTGGCTAAAGCTGCTGTGGCGGCGCATTGATGAAGACCATATGACCACTCTGGCGGGGAACCTCGCCTATGTGTCATTACTGTCCCTGGTGCCGCTGATTGCCGTCGTGTTCGCGCTGTTTGCGGCCTTTCCTATGTTCTCCGAAGTCAGCGTGCAGATCCGTCATTTTATCTTCGCCAATTTTATTCCGGCGACCGGGGATGTAATCCAGGGATATATCGAGCAGTTCGTGGCCAACTCCAGCCGCATGACCGCCGTAGGCGCCTTTGGCCTGATCGTCACCTCGCTGCTGCTGATGTACTCGATCGACAGCGCGCTAAACACCATCTGGCGCAGCACGCGCAGCCGCCCCAAAGTTTATTCCTTTGCCGTTTACTGGATGATCCTGACCCTCGGCCCGCTGCTGGCGGGGGCCCGCCCGGCGGGCAG
>NZ_GL882802.1:52267-58438 GCF_000195655.1 Klebsiella sp. MS 92-3 | reverse complement strand
CCCCCCCCCCCCCCGCCCCGCGGGGGGGGGCCGCCAGCCTGGCGATCAGTTCCTATCTGCTGTCGCTGCGCTGGGCAAGCGACCTGGACGGCGTAATTGATAATCTGCTCCGCCTATTTCCGCTGATCCTCTCCTGGGCAGCGTTCTGGCTGCTCTATAGTATTGTACCGACTACCCAGGTACGTAACCGCGACGCGGTGATCGGGGCGCTGGTGGCGGCGCTGCTGTTTGAGGCAGGTAAAAAGGCGTTTGCCCTCTATATCACCACCTTTCCGTCCTATCAGCTAATTTATGGCGTGATTTCGGTGGTGCCGATTTTGTTCGTCTGGGTGTACTGGACCTGGTGTATCGTCTTGCTTGGCGCTGAAATTACTGTCACTCTCGGTGAATACCGCAAACTTAAAACAGAAGAAACAGAACAACCATGATTGCATTAATTCAACGCGTATCCCGTGCAAGCGTTACCGTGGCGGACGAGGTGACGGGCGAAATTGGCCCGGGGCTTCTGGTGCTGCTGGGCGTCGAGAAAGACGATGATGAACAAAAGGCGAATCGCCTTTGTGAACGCGTGCTGGGCTACCGCATCTTCAGCGATGCGGAAGGGAAAATGAATCTGAATGTCCAGCAGGCGGGCGGCAGCGTGCTGGTGGTTTCGCAATTTACGCTGGCGGCCGATACCGAGCGGGGGATGCGACCGAGCTTCTCGAAAGGCGCTGCCCCTGACCGCGCTGAGGCGCTGTATGAGTATTTCGTCGCCCGCTGTCGCCAGCAGGAAATGCACACCCAGACCGGAAGATTCGCTGCGGATATGCAGGTTTCTTTGGTCAATGATGGTCCCGTGACCTTTTGGTTGCAGGTATGACCCAGCTTCCGGGCAGGCTGCGGGGAACAAAAGAGAGTACGACTATGTATCACCTTCGTGTACCGCAAACAGCAGAAGAGTTAGAGAGCTA
The DNA here is from genome assembly GCF_000195655.1 of Klebsiella sp. MS 92-3. NCBI lineage: Bacteria > Pseudomonadati > Pseudomonadota > Gammaproteobacteria > Enterobacterales > Enterobacteriaceae > Klebsiella > Klebsiella sp. MS 92-3. Next base: position 57,485 of record NZ_GL882802.1, on the reverse strand, counting down.
CTACCAGTTCCGCTGGGAGATGCTGCGTAAGCCGCTGCATCAGCCTAAGGGATCGGAACGTGACGCCTGGGATGCGATGGCGCATCATCAGATGGTAGTGGATGAAGAGGGCAACCTGGTTGCCGTCGGCCGGCTATATATCAATGCGGAGAATGAAGCCTCCATCCGCTTTATGGCTGTGCATCCCTCGGTGCAGGATAAAGGGCTGGGTACGCTGATGGCGATGACCCTGGAGTCCGTCGCGCGTCAGGAAGGGGTTAAGCGGGTTACCTGCAGCGCGCGCGAAGATGCGGTGGAATTTTTCGCCAAGCTCGGATTTGTCAATCAGGGTGAGATCACCACCCCGACCACCACGCCGATCCGTCATTTTCTGATGATCAAACCGGTCGCGTCGCTGGACGATATTTTGCACCGCGGCGACTGGTGCGCACAGCTCCAGCAGGCGTGGTATCAGCATATTCCGCTGAGTGAAAAAATGGGCGTACGTATTCAGCAGTACACCGGGCAGAAATTTATTACCACCATGCCGGAGGCGGGGAACCAGAATCCGCACCATACGCTGTTCGCCGGCAGCCTGTTTTCGCTCGCTACCTTAACCGGATGGGGGCTTATCTGGCTGATGCTGCGCGAGCGGCACCTGGGAGGCACCATTATTCTGGCGGATGCGCATATCCGCTACAGCCAGCCTATTAGCGGCCGCCCCAGCGCCATCGCCGACCTCGGTTCTCTGAGCGGCGATCTCGACCGACTGGCGCGCGGGCGTAAAGCCCGCGTGCAAATGCAGGTGGAGCTTTTTGGCGACGATAAACAGGGCGCCGTTTTCGAGGGGATCTACATCGTGCTGCCGGCGAAGCCCTTTGGCTCGTACGAAGAGGGCGGCAACGAGGAAGAGTAAGCGCCTGCGGCAGTTATCGTCCTGGCGATGCCACACGCCAGGCGATATCCCGCATGGCATCACGCGCTGCGTGGCTGACGCCTCCCAGCTGAAAGAAGCCGTGGATCACCCCCAGATAGCGCTGACAGGAACTCTCCACCCCTTGCTCCGTCAGCCTTCGGTACAGCACTTCGCCCTCATCACGTAAAGGATCGAACTCCGCCGTCAGGATGTGGACCGGTGGCAGACCGTGAAAATCTTCGCGCCAGAGCGGGCAGGCATCCGGATGGGTAGCGGGTGTGGCCGCTAAATACATTTCGTAGCCGCTAAGCAGCGTGTCCCGGGTAATGATGTAATCCTCGCCGTTGCTGGCGTAGCTTGCCATGCTGGCGGTAGCGTCGAGCATCGGGTAAATCAGGATAAGCTGTGCAGGTTGCCATGCTCCCGCCGCTTTCAGGCGCAGGGCCGTGACCAGAGCGAGGTGCCCGCCGGCGCTGTCGCCAGCCAGGGTGATACGTGATGCGTCAACGCCAAGCTGCTCCGCGTGCCGGTGGATAATCATGACACCTTGTTCTGCGTCATCGTGCGCCGCCGGAAAGGTATGCTCCGGCGCCAGGCGGTACTGTACAGCGATCACCCGGCAACCGCTGAACATGGCTAACTGACGGAGTTGGTTATCGTGGGTGGTAAAGCCGCCGCTGACAAAACAGCCGCCGTGGTAGTAGATAAGCGTGGGTAGCAGGCCGTCGGCTGTGGGCGGTGAAACGACGCGGAAGTGCATACCCTCCAGGGTGATATCCTCCACCCGCACTCGCGTTTCCGTCTCCCCGGCGAGTACCGCACTGGCGATATAGCCGGCCCTCCGATCATCAATATGCTGATCGCGTGATGACGGACGACCTGCCGCAATAAATGCCTCAACCAGCGAAGCAATCCCTTTTTCCAGCGCCATATGAAGTTCCTTGTACTGTTTTAATATCCAGTGTTATAGCCTGGATTATGGCGAAAAGACAGGCCTGTTGAGGTCGCCTGTGCATTATGGAAAGCGGCTCGCAAAAAAGAGTTTACCTGACAAAATCCTGTTTGTTTCCGATTCCAAAAGCTCTAGATTGCTCATAACTTCATCACTGGTGATATACTTGAGGTATATATGAGCATGATGGCTGAAAGGGATATGGGCAGAATTCTTCTCGATTTATCAGACGATGTCATTCAACGTCTCGATGACCTCAAAGTGCAGCGTAACATTCCGCGAGCGGAACTGTTACGTGAAGCGGTTGAACAATATCTGGAGAAACAAGATCGAGCTAAAGATACCATCTCCAGTGCGCTGGGTCTGTGGCAAGACTGCGAAGAAGACGGCATGGAATATCAACGTCAGCTACGCAAGGAGTGGTAATGACCTCCGGATCTGCGCTTTTTGATACCAATATTCTTATTGATTTATTTAGCGGGCGTCGCGAAGCCAAACAGGCGCTGGAGGCCTGGCCACCGCAGAATGCGATCAGTCTGATTACCTGGATGGAGGTGATGGTTGGCGCTAAAAAATATCACCAGGAGCAGCGCACGCGAATGGCGCTGAGCACCTTTAATATCATTAACATCTCACAGGATATTGCAGAGCGAAGCGTTGCGCTGCGGCAGGAGTATAAGCTTAAGCTGCCGGATGCCATCATTCTGGCGACGGCGCAACTCCATCGTCTGGAACTAATTACGCGGAATACGAAGGATTTTGCCGGTATTCCTGGCGTAGTCACGCCGTACGAAATCCACCCTGAATAATTCGAGTGACAGGAGGACGACAAGTGAGCGATAAACTCGTCTGAAACGAATATCTCCAGCCAAAGGTTGGCCTCTGATAACGGTCAGTGACGCGTGTGAATAATCCCTGCGCACGTTCGTGTCACAAGAAGGAAAACGGGCGACAAGAGCCGCCCGAAATCATACTGCAGAACTTACTCCCCTTCGCCGGGGAACATGAACGGGTTAATTGAGCTCCTGGCGAAGCCCTCCTGTTCCATGCGGGCGTCGAGCACCAGGGAGGCCAAATCGTCGGCGACGGCTTCGACTTTCGGATCCTTCTCCTGATACATAATCTTCAGGTAGGTTCCGCAGTCGCCGCAGCTTTCGGCTTTCACCGCCGCCTGCTCGTTGTCCAGCGACCAGTAGTGCAGGTCGCGGCTCTGCTCGCAGTTGCTGCACTTGACGCGTACTACGTGCCACTCAGTTTCGCACAGGTTGCAGTGCAGATAGCGCAGCCCCTGAGTGGTGCCGATTTGCACGATGCTGGAGACCGGCATCGAGCCGCACACCGGGCAGAACTGGCGCTGTTCGCCGTATTCGGCGCGCGCTTTTCCTGGGATCAGACTGGCCATCTGCGCCCAGTAGAGCGACAGCGCAGCCCAGATGAACGGCGCTTTGTCGCTACTGACGGAGGCGAAATCGGAAACAAACAGCGCGCTGGCCATCTGCTCCAGCTCCTGCTCAGAGGCTTTTTCCAGATTCTCAATGACCGCCAGCGCCGGGCCGCTCATTTCCGGCTTCAGCTCGGCAATCAGCGAGTGCAACAGCTTGTGCCAGTGCTTGTCGCGCGGCAGGACGTGGATATCCAGCGGCGGCTTGCCCTGTTCGCTGGCCGCTTTAATGCGGGCGGTGAGATCCATCTGCAGCGGATGGTCGTACAGCACTACTTCCTGGGCATGGGCAATCAGCGCGGCAAAGCGCAGGTAATCGCCTAGCGGGTTATTAGCGGCCAGCTCGCGCAAGCGTTCAGCGCGGCGGTTATACAGATTTTTCAGCCTGGGGAACAGTAACGGCGGAATTGCTTCCGCCGTGCGTTTCTCGCTCGAACCCAGCTCGTCTTGCGGGATTATGCGAATACTCATTCAGATGACTTTTCCTGTTTCTGGCGGACCTCTCGGTACCAGCGCGGGTGATGTTTCTTCGCCCACGTTTTGGTAACCCAGCCTTCCACCATCGCGGTAATGGTGCCTTTCACCCAGAGGGCGGCGTAGATATGCACCATGATAACCACAATTAACGCCACTGCGGCAAATGAATGCAGCATCAGCGCAAATCGGATCACCGGGATTGAGAAAGCCGGCGCAAAATACGGACGCCAGATGATCACACCGCTCACCAGCAGCAGTACCAGGAAGATAATCGCCGCCCAGAATACGCATTTCTGGCCGAAGTTATAGCGCCCGGTATCGCCCACCTCCTCGTTGACGACGATCTTACGAATATTCTTCGCCCAAAAGATATCATCCCGATTGATTAGGTTGTGATGCCAGTAACGGAAAAACATGATGATAAACGACGCGAACATCACCACCCCGACGAACGGGTGGAGAATTCGCGCCAGCTGCGGCGTGCCGAGGATATGCATCAGCCAGTTAAAGGACGGGAAGAAAAAGCCTAACCCGCTCACCGCCGCCAGGACGAAGCAGAAGGCGGTGACCCAGTGGTTGATGCGTTCCGGCGCCGTGTAGCGCACGATGGTGTCACGTCTTTTCATTTGCGCACCTCGTCTTTCTCTTCATGCAGATTGTCCTCTTCCTCTTCCGCGCGGTTCGGACCGACGCCGACGTAGTGGAAGATACTGGCTGCGAAGGTCGCGGCGAAGCCGACGGCCGCCAGCGGTTTCCAGATGCCTTTCCAGAACTTGACGGTCTGGCTGATCTCCGGGTTTTCCGGCAGGCCGTGGTACAGATTCGGCTTGTCGGCATGGTGCAGCACGTACATGACGTGGGTGCCACCGACGCCGGCCGGATCGTACAGGCCCGCATTGTCATAACCGCGGGTTTTCAGCTCAGCCACGCGTTCGCCGGCCAGCGTTTTCATATCCTCTTTGGAGCCAAAGTGGATTGCGCCGGTCGGACAGGTTTTCACGCAGGCAGGCTCCTGGCCGACGGTCACGCGGTCTACGCACAGGGTACATTTGTAGACGCGGTTGTCTTCCGGGTTCAGACGCGGTACATCGAACGGACAGCCGGCGATACAGTAGCCGCAGCCGATGCACTGCTCGGACTGGAAGTCGACAATGCCGTTGGCGTACTGAATGATCGCGCCTTCTGACGGGCAGGCCTTCAGGCAGCCCGGGTCCGCGCAGTGCATGCAGCCATCCTTGCGGATGAGCCATTCCAGCTTGTCGTTTTGTTCCACCTCCGAGAAGCGCATGACCGTCCATGACTTGGCGGTCAGGTCCGCCGGGTTGTCATACACCCCGACATTGTGACCGACTTCATCACGAATATCGTTCCATTCGGAGCAGGCCACCTGACAGGCTTTACAGCCGATACAGGTGGTGACGTCGATAAGCTTCGCCACCTCCTGCTGGTGGTT
>NZ_GL882802.1:41648-52183 GCF_000195655.1 Klebsiella sp. MS 92-3 | reverse complement strand
GGGGGGGGGGGGGGGGGGTGAAACCGTTAGTCGCGGAACGACGAATAATATCTTGCGATTGGTAAGCCATAAGTCGTCTCCGTTACACCTTTTCCACGTTCACAAGGAAAGCTTTGAACTCCGGCGTCTGCGTATTCGCATCACCGACGAACGGCGTCAGGGTATTGGCAATAAAGCCTTTTTTCGCCACGCCCTCATAGCCCCAGTGAATAGGAATGCCGATGGTATCGATATCCTTACCGTCAACTTTCAGCGTGCGAATACGTTTGGTCACCACCGCCTTGGCTTTGATATAGCCGCGGTTGGAGGAAACTTTCACGGTATCGCCGTGGCCGATGCCGAGCTTATTCGCCAGTTTTTCCCCGATCTCCACGAACTGTTCCGGCTGGGCGATGGCGTTAAGTAGCGCATGCTTGGTCCAGTAGTGGAAGTGCTCGGTCAGACGGTAAGTGGTGCCGACGTACGGGAACTTCTCGGCCTTACCCATCTGCTCGAGATCGCCTTTGAAGACGCGAGCGGCCGGGTTAGAGACCACGTTCGGGTGCAGCGGGTTGGTTCCGAGCGGCGTTTCAAACGGCTCGTAGTGTTCCGGGAACGGTCCTTCCGCCATCTTGTCGATAGCGAACAGACGGCCCATCCCTTCCGGCTGCATGATAAACGGACCGACGTCGCTGCCAGGCGCGGCGGCGCTGTAGTCCGGAATATCCACGCCGCCCCATTTGGCGCCGTCCCATTTCAGCAACTGACGCTTCGGATCCCACGGTTTACCCTGCGGGTCCGCGGAGGCGCGGTTATACAGGATGCGGCGGTTGAGCGGCCAGGCCCAGGCCCAGCCCAGGGTATTGCCGAGACCGGATGGATCGGCGTTATCGCGGCGCGCCATCTGGTTACCTTCCGGCGTCCAGCTCCCGGCGAAGATCCAGCAGCCGCTGGAGGTGGTGCCATCATCTCGCAGCTGCGCAAAGGAGCTCAGCTGTTGGCCTTTCTTGACGATCACCGCGCCGGTTGCCGGGTCGGTGATATCCGCCAGCGCTTTACCGTTGCTTTCCATCGCCACTTCTTCCGATGCCGGCTCGTGTGGCGTGGAGTAGTTCCACGTCATGTTGAGCACCGGCTCCGGCGCCGGGCCACCCTCTTCGGCATACATCTTACGCAGGCGAGTGAAGATACCGGCGAGAATTTCACCATCGGTGACGGCGATCCCCGGGGCGTCCGCGCCTTTCCAGTGCCACTGCAGCCAGCGGCCGGAGTTGACGATAGACCCATTCTCTTCGGCGAAGCAGGTGGAGGGCAGACGGAACACTTCGGTCTGGATTTTCGCCGGATCGACATCGTTCGACTCACCATGGTTTTGCCAGAAGGTGGACGTTTCGGTATTGAGCGGGTCGATAGTCACGAGGAACTTCAGCTTCGACAGGGAAGCGACGACCTTGTTTTTGTTCGGGAACGAGGCGACCGGGTTAAAGCCCTGGCAAATATAGCCATTCACTTTGCCCTGATTCATCATCTCGAAGTACTGCAGAACGTCGTAGCTCTTATCCCACTTCGGCAGCCAGTCATAGCCCCAGCTGTTTTCCGCGGTGGCTTTGTCGCCGAAGAAGGCTTTCATCATGGAGACGAAGAACTTCGGATAGTTGCCCCAGTAGTTGACCTGGTCTTTCAGCAGCGGCTTCGGCGTGTTAGCCGTCAGGTAGGTCTGCAGGTCGGCCTGTTTTTCGTTCGGCAGCGACATGTAGCCTGGCAGGCTGGTGGAGAGCAGGCCGAGGTCGGTCAGGCCCTGGATATTGGAGTGGCCGCGCAGGGCGTTGACGCCGCCGCCCGCCATCCCCATGTTGCCGAGCAGCAGCTGGATCATCGCCATGGTGCGGATATTCTGCGCACCGATGGAGTGCTGGGTCCAGCCGAGAGCGTACAGGAACGATGCGGTCTTATCCGGCGCGCTGGTTTCAGCAATGTATTCACAGACTTTGAGGAAGTCGGCCTTCGGCGTACCGCAGATGTTTTCGACCACATCCGGGGTATAACGGGAAACATGCTGCTTCAGCAGGTTCCAGACGCAGCGCGGATGTTGCAGCGTAGTATCGCGTTTGGCGAAGCCGTTTTCGTCCAGCTCATAGTTCCAGCTGGTTTTGTCGTACTGACGTTTTTCTGCGTTATAGCCGCTGAACAGCCCGTCGTCGAAGCTATAGTCCTCACGCACGATCAGGCTGGCGTTGGTGTAGGCTTCGGTGTATTCGCGGTTGAATTTTTCGTTATTCAGCAGATACAGGATCACGCCCGACAGGAAGGTAATGTCGGTACCGGAACGAATCGGGGTATAGAAATCAGCCACCGACGCCGTACGCGTAAAGCGCGGATCGATAACGATGAGCTTGGCGCCGTTATGAATTTTGGCTTCCATCGCCCAGCGGAACCCCACCGGATGCGCTTCTGCGGCGTTACCGCCCATCACTACGACCAGGTTGGCGTTTTTAATATCAACCCAGTGGTTGGTCATCGCACCGCGACCAAATGTTGGAGCAAGACTTGCTACCGTTGGTCCGTGTCAGACACGCGCCTGGTTATCCACCGCCAGCATCCCGAGGGCGCGGGTGAATTTTTGCGTTAAATAGCCGGTTTCGTTACTGGAGGCGGAGGCGCACAGCATCCCGGTCGTCAACCAGCGGTTGACGGTGGTGCCGGCGTCGTTTTGCGCGATAAAGTTGGCGTCGCGGTCCTCTTTCATCAGCTTGGCGATGCGATCGAACGCTTCGTCCCAACTGATTTGCTGCCATTTATCGGAGCCTGGCGCGCGATATTCCGGGAATTTCAGGCGGCTTTCAGAATGGATAAAGTCCACCAGACCAGCCCCTTTCGGACAGAGCGCACCACGGTTGACCGGATGATCCGGATCGCCTTCGATATGGAAAATGGATGCTTTGGCGTTTTTCGCGCCGTCGCCGAGGCTATACATCAACAGCCCACAGCCGACAGAACAGTATGTGCAGGTGTTACGGGTTTCGCGCGTGCGCAGCAATTTGTACTGCCGTGTCTCCGCGAGCGCAGTTGCCGGGGCAAAGCCCAGCGCTGCTGCCGTGGTTCCCGCCATACCGCCAGCGCAGATCTTAAAGAACTGCCTTCTGCTGACCTGCATGGTTCGCTCCTTGTTTCGACATTGTCACATGTAGTTATTTGCTTTGCGGTGAAGGCCGCAAAGGTTCAGAATTAGGGCAAATTTCCCTCATTCCTGAAGGGATAAAAACAGAATACCACATTGTGTGTATGCCTGTTCCAATACGGTTAAAGCAAAGTGAACAAGAAGCCTCTCGAACAAATCAAAAATGTGACGAATGTCACAGGATATCGCCAGGTCTCCCTCTGGAAACGCGAGGATCTGCAACACCCTCAGCCAGATGAGTTAGCGGAAGAGGTGCCCGTCGCGCTGGTCTACAACGGTATCTCCCACGTGGTGATGATGGCCTCCCCGAAAGATCTGGAGCAATTCGCCGTCGGCTTCTCCTTATCCGAAGGGATTATCGAGCACCGGCGGGAGATTTTCGGCATGGACGTGGTAGCGGTGTGCAACGGCCTTGAGGTGCAGATTGAGCTCTCCAGCCGGCGTTTTATGGGCCTCAAAGCCCGGCGTCGCGCGCTGGCCGGGCGCACCGGCTGCGGCGTATGCGGCGTCGAGCAGCTCAATGATATTGGTAAGCCGGTCCAGCCGCTGCCGTTCACTCAGTCGTTCGATTTAGCCAATCTCGATCAGGCCCTGGCGCATCTTAACGACTTTCAACCGGTTGGCCGGCTCACCGGCTGTACTCACGCGGCCGCGTGGGTCCGGTTGACGGGCGAACTGGCGGGGGGGTTTGAAGACGTTGGCCGGCATGTCGCCCTGGATAAATTGTTGGGCCGGCGGGCGGAAGTCGGCGAGGGGTGGCAGCATGGCGCCGCGCTGGTCTCCAGCCGCGCCAGTTATGAAATGGTGCAGAAGGCGGCGATGTGCGGCGTCGAGATCCTGTTCGCGGTCTCGGCGGCCACCACCTTAGCAGTGGAAGTTGCCGAGCGCTGCAATCTGACGCTGGTGGGCTTTTGCAAGCCGGGCAGGGCGACAGTTTACACCCATCCGCAGCGTTTAATTGCGGGTTAAATATTGGTCAATAAATTTGAACAATGACAGCAAATCCTTCCGCTTTTTGTTTAGCGATGTGCGGGCTACTATTTAACACATCAAGGCACAGCGCCTTATCTAAACAACTAAATGAAAGGGTTTATATCATGAAAAGCATCAAAACTTTTGTCGCAGTAATCGCTATGGCCGCCTCTTTCGCTTCCTTCGCTGCTGAAACCGTGACCGCAACCGCCTCCACAATGGACGGCGCGGAAGCGAAAATCGCCGCACAGGCGCAGGCTGCCGGCGCTTCGTCTTACAAAATCACCGAAGCGTTTACCGGCAACCGCGTGCATATGACTGCCGAACTGAACAAATAAGCGTATAGCAACTGTCGAAAGAGCGCCTCAGGGCGCTTTTTTTGTTTTCGTTTTCCGCTTCCCGTCTCTGCGAAATTTGCCAATATTTTCCTCTGCTACGAAAAAAATGTGGCACTAATCACGTTTCCGTTCTTTTCTTAAATCCTCCTTTTTATGGCAAAGGAAAGGTCAGCACGCCTGAATATCTCGATTTTTTAACGCCATGAAATTTAAAGATATTAAAAACAGAAAGCGATGGAGATCACTCTCTTTAAATGGGATATGTATCACAAAAATAGGTGTTTCGCCGTACCTGTCAACTATTCACTGCGGTAATTTAATACGCATTATGTGATCTTCATTGCAAATAGAAGGCTTGTACTCAGGGAAAAATGTTGTCAGGCAAATGAGCGAGGATGCGTCATGAAAATTGGTATCGTTATTAGCGGCGGGGATGTTTCTGGAATGAATAATTTTATATTCCAGATAGCCAGGCAGGCTAATGCCGATATCACGCTGTTTAATGGCGGTATTCCAGGGCTACTGGAGAAAAGTCATCAGGATATGGCGTGGCGCGATCTGGTTGATTATTCAATTACCGCGGTGCCGATCATTACCTCGGGGCGAACCAGTCGCAAACTGCAGCGCAGTGAATATGAAAGCATTGCAAAAAAACTTAAATCTCTGCGTATTGATGTGCTCATTATGGCCGGGGGGGATGGCAGCCTGCAGTTTCTGAATACCCTTAGTGAATTTGAGATTAATTGCTTTGGTGTGGGAATGACTATCGATAATGATGTGTATGGCAGTGATTATACGATTGGTTTTTCCACGGCCTGTGAGCAAATTATTAAAGAAGTCTCTCGTTTAAGAAATACCGGAAGAGCGCTGCCCGGTCGGGTTTTTATGGTTGAGATATTAGGAGGCTATTGTGGAGAACTAACGTTGCAGTCCGCCATTAAATGTAATGCGGATATTGCCCTGATCCCGGAGGCACAGATGCCGTTGGCCGTGCTCGCGGAACGGATTACCCGGAAGCTGAGTACGCAGAATAGCGTCGTTATCCTCTGCTCAGAAGGCTATACCAAAGAGTACTCTCCCGGCTTTCAGGGGGCGATTGATACCATGATTAAACAGCTGGAACCACAAATAGGTGTCCGTATCCGTAAAACGATCGTCGGCTATGGTTTACGCAGCGGTGATCCAACCTGCGAAGAGATTTATCAGGGCACTATTATGGCCAGTGAAGTGGTTCGCTGTATTCAGTCAGGTATGAAAAATAAAGCCATAATAATTAATTCCAGTAACAAACCTATTCCGATTGATTTAGTCAGTATGAAAAAACGTCTGGTCGATACTGAAGGACATCATTATAAACTTGCCAAGCAACTCAATATTATTTGAGGAGACCCTCCATGCTGAAAATTTTATGCGTATGTGGCTGCGGCCTCGGTTCAAGCTTTGCCATTGAAATGACGGCGAAGGCAGTTTTAAAGAAGCTGGAAATTCCCGCTCATATTGAACACACCACCGTTTCCGAAGCTGGGGCCTTTAAATCAGATATGATTCTGACGCAAAAAACCTTTGCCGACATCTTAACTGCCGATGCCAGCGAAGAAGAAATTAAACGTGTCGTGGTGTTGAATAAACTTACTGATAAAGAGGAGATTGAAACTAAGATCGTCGCATTCTTAAAAGAACGTCATCTTAAGGTGGCTGATTATGAATAGCTTCGTGGCGTTTATCGTTAAGGATTTACTCGGCCAGGCATCCATTCTTATTGCTTTTATTGCCATGCTTGGCCTGATCCTGCAAAAGAAATCGCCAGGCAAAACCGCGGAAGGGACATTTAAAACGCTGCTCGGTTTCTTAATTATGATGGCCGGGATAAACATCATTGTCGCCACGCTGACCTTCCTGAATGATATCTTCACCCAGGGATTTGGCATGAAAGGCTATATTACCGATGTGGCCGCCATCGCCGGGTTAGCGAATCGGGAATTAGGTTCGGAGGTGGCGCTGACGCTGCTGGTGATCTTTGCCGTCAATATTATTATCGCCCGGCTGACGCCGCTGAAATATATTTTTCTGACCGGCCAGGCGCTGCTGTGGATGGCGACGATCGGCGCCGTGATTGGCTATAAGTCCGGGCTCACCGGCGTACCGCTGATTTTAACCGGGGGCATCTTCGGCGGCGTGATGGCGGTGTTAATGCCGGCCCTGACGCAGCCGGTGGTCAGGCGCATTACCGGGTCTGACGATGTGGCCCTGGGGCACTTCTGTACTATCGGCTATCTGGTGCAGGCTGCGGTCGCTAAAGTTGTCGGAAAAGGCTCTCGCTCCACGGAAGATCTCGAACTGCCTGATAACTTTAAGTTTCTGCAGGATACCTATCTGGCCATGGCGGTGGTGATGGTGCCGATGTATCTCATCCCGGCTATCGCGGCGGGGCCTCAGTACATCGCGCAGTTCTCCGGCGGCATTAATTACCTGATGTATGCCTTCATGCAGTCCATCCAGTTTGTCGCCGGGGTCTTTGTCCTCTATAGCGGCGTGCGTTTATTACTCAATGAGCTGGTGCCGGCTTTTCGCGGTATCGCGATGCGTATTGTCCCGGATGCAAAGCCCGCTCTCGATTGCCCGGTGCTATTTCCCTATGCGCCGAATGCGGTGATTGTTGGATTTCTGGCAACGACTGTCGGCTCGATTATCGGCATGCTGGTTTTCCCGATGTTCGGCCTGGCGATGATTCTCCCCGGGCTGTTAACCAACTTTTTCGCCGGCGGTACGGCAGGGGTATTTGGCAATGCGCTGGGCGGACGTCGCGGGGCGATGATCGGCGGGGTGATTCACGGCCTGTTTATCACATTTCTGCCGGCCATTCTGGTACCCATGCTGGAGAGCTACGGCTTTACGGGCGTCACCTTCAGCGATTCAGACGTCATCAGCTCCGGTCTGGTATTAGGCCACGCCTTCCAGAATAACTGGCTCTTTGTCGCCTTGTTTATTGTGTTTGTCGCCGCACTGGCATGGTTTGTAAACGGTAAATCCGCTAAGCCGAAAGGGGAAAGTGTTCATGAGTCTGTATAATTTTAATGAGATTTTAAAAATCGCTCAGGAAAGAGATTTTAAAGCGATTGGCTCGTTTAACTTGCACTGTATTGAGATGTTACCGGCTTTTTTCAAAGCCGCGCAAAACAGCCGCAGCCCATTAATGATCCAAATATCAACCGGTACCGCAGAGTATCTGGGGTATCGGTTACTGGTCGATGCCGTGCGTTCATTAGCAGACAGTGAAAATATCCCGACCTGCCTGCATCTCGATCACTGCTCCGATATTAAAGCCATCGAGACGGCAATGAATGCGGGCTTTTCTTCGGTGATGTACGACGGGTCTCACTTAAGCCTCGAGGAAAATATCGGTAACACGCGGATTGTGGTGGAAATGGCCCGGCCGCGGAATATTACGGTAGAAGGTGAGCTGGGGGCGATCGGCGGGTCAGAGGATGGAAAAGCGGTGGCTGCCGAAGATATCTGTTTTACTACCGTCGAAGACGCGACGCGTTTTGTGAAGGAGACACAGGTCGATATGCTGGCCGTCTCCGTGGGCACTGTGCATGGCCTGTACACCGGTAAAGCGCAGATACAGCATGCGCGGCTGAAGGCGATAAGCGAAGCGACGGGCGTGCCGCTGGTGCTGCATGGCGGCACAGGTGTCAGCGATGAGGATATGCGGCTGGCCGTCACCGAAGGGATTAATAAAGTGAACGTCGGAACGGAAATGAACGTGCAGTGGGTCGATCGCTGTAAATCAACGTTTGAGAAAGGAAAAGTAAATGACAGCGTACGGAAATTTTTAATTCCCGCCAACCAGGCAGTGACTGCCGTATTAATGGAAAAAATGGCGCTATTTAAATAGCGTTTTTACCGACACATATCTTTTGTTGCCCTGTCTTCCGCCAGGGAGGGAGCTTGCTATGTTTGAATCATTGAAAACGCTGTGGAAAAAAGAGCAAAACCCGCTGCAGGATTATGATCAACAGTCCCGTCAGCTGGCGGAAGAGATCGCCAGACTGGAAGGCGAATTACAGCGCCAGCCCGATAATAGCGACGTGCAAAAAACATTGATGTTGACTTACAACCGGGCATTATCGGTATATGCCAAAAGTAAGAGCCACCGGCAGGATATCGATGCGCTGTTTCTGCAGATTGATAATTTACGCAATATTATTCGCCGCAATATCTAGGAACAGAGAATGACCATAAAAGAACTGCTTATTGAGGCCGATGCCATTCAGGTTGGCGTTGTGGAGTCCGACTGGCAGCGGGTAATAAAGCTGGCTGCCCGCCCGCTGGAGGCAAAAGGCTTTATTTCGACGGAATATAGCCAGGCGGTGATCGACAATACTTTAAATCATGGCGCTTATTACGTTTTTGATGAAGGGATTGCCATCCCCCATGCCCGCCCCGAATGCGGCGTCAGACGCAACTGCTTTAGCCTGGTGGTGCTGGAAAAGCCTATTCCCTTTGCGGACAGTGAAAAAGCGGACATTGTTATTATGTTTGGCGCCCGGGACAGCAATGCGCATATCGAGGAGGGCATCCGTTCCATCGTCGCGCTGCTGGATAATAATGACACCATGGCCAAACTGCGGATGGCCCGCAGCCGGGAGGAGGTTGTCGCATTACTATGAACAGACATCTGACCCCAGTCTGCAAAACGGCTATTTTAATCAACGGCATTCCGGCCTCGGGGAAGAGTACCATCACCCGTTTGCTGGCGGAGACCTTCAGCCTGCCGGTATTGACCATCGACGGCATCAAAGAGCCGTTTATGGCGCGTCTGGCCCCGGTCGACCGGCCAATGAATCGCCAGCTGGGCTGCGCGGCGTATGAGGTGATCTGGTCGATTGTCGGCGCATCGCCTGCCAGCATGGTCTGGTTGATCGACGCCTGGTTCGGCTTTCAGCCGCGGGAGACCTTGCAGAGACTGCTACAGCAGGCGGGCGTGGAGCAGGTGATTGAGGTCTGGAACCATATCTCTCCGGAGCTGGCCGTCGCGCGCTATGCCTCGCGGCTGGCGACGCGGCCGCCGGGCCACCCCGGAGAAGAGTATTTGCCGGAGCTGGCCCAGCTGGCCGGGCGGGCGCAGCCCATGTCGCTAGGACCTGTACTGACGATAGACCAGCGGCACCCGCTGCAAATCGAACCGGTTATTCAGTGGCTTGAAGGCACGATCGCCGGACAGCACAGCGGTTTTACAGATTACGCTTACTCGTCCTAGGGCATACCCGCCAGGCGCAGCAGCGCGGTCACCACGGCGGCGGCGATAATCACGCCGATCAGCGGGACCTTGCGCCAGGCGAGGAACACAGCGAAAGCAACGCCCAGAACGCGCGCCATACCGGCGAAATGTGCGCCCTCATAGAAAGTGGTGGCCAGGGCGACGGAAAAAAGCAGCACCGTCGCCGCATCGGAAAGCAGCGCCTGCGAGCGCTCGGAAAATGCCAGCCGATTGCCGAGCTTCGCGCCGCCGAGACGCATCAGATAGGTTCCCAGCGACAGGATGGCGATACCGGCGATAAACAGCGTCATATTGCCCATTATTTTTTCCTCGACAGTAAACCGAACAGCGAAAGCAGCACCGGCAGCCCGGTGGGCACAAACGGTACGGCGGCAAGCGCCAGCGCGGCGCCGCTGGCGGCGCGGATCAGCGTAGTGCGGTTTTTAAAGGCCGGGATCACCAGCGCCAGCAGGATCGCCGGGAAGACCGCATCAAGCCCGATGGTTTCCGGCGCCGGCAGCAGTTTGCCGACGGCCGCGCCGGTTAGCGTACCGAGGGGCCAGATCAGCGCGACGCCAGCGCCGCACAGCCAGTAGGCCGCTTTGCGCTGCGCGGGGGTGGGCTGCGACAAGCCAAAGACCACGCTCTCGTCGTTCATAATGTGGCACCCGATAAAGCTTAAGGCGCGCCGACCAACCAGTTCGCGTACGGTCACCCCGAACGGGATATGACGCGCATTGACTAACAGGCCGGCGGCGGCGGCGGGCCCCCCCCGCGCCCCCCCCCCCCCCCCGCCCCCCCCCCC
>NZ_GL882802.1:35006-41572 GCF_000195655.1 Klebsiella sp. MS 92-3 | reverse complement strand
AGCGGACTACCGCCGCTGGCGACAATGCCGATAAACATGAATTCAGAAGCGCCTGCCAGCACGGACACCGAAAGCAAGAGCGGCACCCATAAAGGGAAGCCGTAAGCCACCGCCAGCGACCCATAGGACATGCCCACCACCCCGACGGCAAGGCAGACCAAAACAATCGCTTTTATCGTGTCTCCGCTGAGACTGGAGAGAGTTTGTTTCATATCACTTAGCCATATCGAACGAATTTCCATTATAATGAACACATAATGATCGTTTTTCAAGGCGAACGAATTGTTCGATATAAAAAACAAGGGGCGGGTATGACACAGCCAATCAGCGTTATCGCCAAAAGTCTGGTGCGGGAGCGGGCGCGGACCGGGCTTTCGCTGGCGGAAGTCGCGCGTCGGGCGGGTATCGCAAAATCCACGCTATCGCAACTGGAGTCCGGCAACGGCAACCCGAGTCTGGAAACGCTGTGGTCGCTCTGCGTAGCGCTGGATATTCCATTTGCCAGGCTGCTTGAGCCGCAGGTGAACAAAACGCAGGTGATCCGCCGCGGCGAGGGGACCAAAGTGGTGGCAGAGCAGGCGAACTATCAGGCCATTTTGCTGGCCGCCTGTCCGCCCGGCGCGCGTCGGGACATCTATTTGCTGCTCACCCAGCCCGGCGCCGACCGCATTTCGCATCCGCATCCGCCAGGCTCGGTGGAACATATTATCGTCACCCAGGGGCGGGCGCGAGTAGGGCTGACGTCGGCGCCGGAAGAGCTCGGCGAGGGCGACTATATCTGCTACCCGGCGGATCAGGAGCATGTTTTTCAGGCGCTGGAGCCGGATACGCAGGCCCTGCTGATCGCTGAGCAAAACTGACATCGCGTCGGCGGGGGACGCGCGCTCGCTGGACGTCATAGCCATATTGCGGGAAACTAGCTTTCCTATGCGAAAACAGGGATTTTTATGTCGCTGAAAGCCATTGCCAAACAACTTGGGATCTCCGTCACGACCGTCAGCCGGGCGTTGAACGGCTATGACGATGTGTCGCAGGAGACCCGCGCCCGGGTTGAGGCTGAAGCGCAGCGCCGGGGCTATCGCCCCAACACTTTCGCCCGCCGTCTGAAAATGGGCACCATTGATGCCGTTGGTCTCGTCTTCCCTGTCCGCCCCGCGCCGCTCAACAATAACGTTTTTCTCGAGATGGTCGGGGAGATCAGCCATGAGCTGGCGCGCCATGACATTGATTTGTTGCTGATCGCCGATGATGAGCAGGCGGATAAACATGGCTATATGCGCATGGTGCAGGGCCGTCGCGTCGATGCATTAATCGTGGCCCATACTCTGGATGACGATCCGCGGCTGGCGCAGTTGCAGGCCTCCGGTTTTCCGTTTCTGGCGCTCGGCCGTAGCCGCCTGGCGCAGCCCTACGCCTGGTTTGATTTCGATAACTATGCCGGCACCTGCCGCGCCACCCGCCATCTGATTCAACAGGGCCACCAGCGTATCGCTCTGCTGGGCGAGAACAACAATCAGGCGTTTATTTTGCAACGGCGTAACGGCTACCTCGATGCCCTGCGCGAGGCGGGGTTATCCGATGCATGGCTGCGTAGCGTGCCGGCGACGCGCCGCGGCGGCTATCAGGCCACGCTGGAGCTGCTGCGTCTGCCTGAGCCGCCTACCGCGATTATCACCGACTGCAACACCCATGGCGATGGCGCCGCGATGGCGCTCGCTCACCTGGGGCGTTTAACCGGCGACAACCGCGTCGCCCTGGTGGTGTACGACGGGCTGCCGCAGGACAGCATCATTGAGACCGATGTCGCCGCGGTGATCCAGTCCACGCGCCAGGGCGTGGGAAGGCAGATTGCCGATATGGTGCGTCGCTTAATCGCCGGGGAGGATCTCGCCACGCTGCAGGTGCTATGGCAGCCGGAATTTTTCCCGGGTGAAACCGCCTGATCTTATCCCTTTTTAACCCGTAATTCTGAAGCCGATCACGGATCCGAAACGTTTTGGTTGGCATCCGAAACGTTTCGGATCAACAGTAAGACATTCCTTGTGATGGAGATGTCTGATGTCTGATTCGCTGATTCACCTGCAAAGCGCCGGTGCCGATATTGTAATTAAAACCCGCCCTTTCGCCGAAATTGTCTACTGGGGACCGCATTTAAGCCACTTTTCGCCGCAGGATGCCGACAGCCTGACGCGCCCGGTCGCCAACGGTAGACTGGATGTCGATTCGCCAGTGACCTTAATGGCGGAGCTGGGCCATGGTCTGTTTGGCGCGCCGGGCATTGAAGGCCATCGTCAGGGGCTGGATGCCTCTCCGCTGTTCACCACCAGCGAAGTGCGGCACGAGGGCCAGACGCTGACCCTGGTCAGCGAAGATCCGCAGGCCGGCCTGCGCCTGCAGAGCGAGATCGCGTTGGATGCCAGCGGCGTGCTGAGCGTGCGCCATGGCGTGACCAATCTGCGCGCCAGCCCATGGCAGGTGGATCGCCTGGCGGTCACGCTGCCGGTCGCCGAACGCGCTCGCGAGGTAATGGCTTTCCATGGCCGCTGGATCCGCGAGTTTCAGCCTCATCGCCTGACGCTGGAGCACGACAGCTTTGTGCTGGAGAACCGCCGCGGGCGCACCTCTCACGAACATTTCCCGGCCCTGATCACCGGCAGCCGCGCCTTTAGCGAGATGCAGGGTGAAGTCTGGGGCGTGCATCTGGCCTGGAGCGGTAACCATCGCCTGCGGGCGGAGGTGAAAACCGATGGCCGTCGCTATCTGCAGGCCGAGGCGCTCTATCTGCCGGGCGAAATGGCGCTGGCGGAAGGGGAAACCTTGTGGACGCCGTACCTGTATGCCAGCTACTCGGCGAATGGGCTGAACGGCATGAGCCAGCAGTTCCATCGTTATCTGCGCGAACGGATTATTCGTTTCCCGGGCAACAAACCGCGCCCGGTGCATCTCAACACCTGGGAGGGGATCTATTTCGACCACGACCCGGACTACATCATGCGTATGGCCGACGAAGCGGCGGCCCTGGGCGTCGAGCGCTTTATTATCGATGACGGCTGGTTTAAAGGGCGCAACGACGACTGGGCGGCGCTTGGCGACTGGTATCTCGATGAGAAAAAATACCCCTACGGCCTGACGCCGGTTATCGATCACGTGAAGTCTCTGGGTATGGAATTCGGTATCTGGGTGGAGCCGGAAATGATTAACCCGGATTCCGATCTGTACCGGGCGCACTCGGACTGGGTGCTGGCGCTGCCGGGCTATACCCCGCTGACCGGCCGCCATCAGTTTGTCCTGAACCTCAACATTCCCGAAGCGTTTGATTATCTGCTGGAGCGGATGAGCTGGCTGCTGGGCGAGCATGCGGTGGACTACGTGAAGTGGGATATGAACCGCGAGCTGGTGCAGCCTGGGCATCAGGGACGCGCCGCTGCGGACGCGCAAACGCGCCAGTTCTACCGCCTGCTGGATACGCTGGTGGCCCGTTTCCCGCACATTGAATTTGAATCCTGCTCCTCCGGCGGCGGACGGATCGATTATGAAGTCCTCAAACGCAGCCATCGCTTCTGGGCGTCTGACAACAATGACGCCCTTGAGCGCAACACCATCCAGCGCGGCATGAGCTACTTCTTTCCACCCGAGGTAATGGGCGCGCACATTGGCAATCGCCACTGTCATGCCACCTTCCGCCAGCATAGTATCGCCTTCCGCGGCCTGACGGCGCTGTTCGGTCATATGGGCCTTGAGCTGGATCCGGTGAGCGCCGATGAAGAAGAGCGCGCCGGATACCGAAAATATGCAGCCCTGCATAAACAGTGGCGCGACGTGATCCATCACGGCGTGCAGTGGCGAATAGATATGCCGGATGCTACCACCCTTGCCCATGGCGTCGTCAGCCCGGATAAAGCGCAGGCGATCTTCCTCGTTAGCCAGCTGGCGATGCCGGACTACACCCTGATGGCGCCGCTGCGCCTGGCGGGCCTGGAGGCGAGCGCCCGCTATCAGGTGACGCTCCTCGATCATCCGAACATTCAGATCACCGGCGAGGGCGGCCACACCATGCGGAAGCTACCGGCATGGATGACGACGCCGCAGACGGTGAGCGGTGAGTGGCTGCAGCAGGCGGGGCTGGCGCTGCCCATCCTCGACCCGGAAAGCGCCATTCTGATTGGTCTGCAACGCGTGTGATGGTATCGGGCCGCGCTGCGGCCCTTCTTGAGGAAAATATAATGAACCCGACCGTCTGTACCCACAAAAACAACCCCAACTTCTGGATTTTCGGGCTGTTCTTCTTTCTCTACTTCTTCATCATGGCCACCTGCTTTCCGTTTCTGCCGATCTGGCTGTCGGACGTCATCGGCCTGAATAAAACCGAAACCGGCCTCGTTTTCTCCAGCCTGTCGCTGTTCGCCATCTGTTTCCAGCCGATCCTCGGAGTGATCTCTGACAAGCTGGGGCTGAAAAAACACCTGATGTGGATCGTGACCGTTCTGCTGGTGCTGATTGCTCCCTTCTTCCTTTATGTTTTCGCTCCGCTGCTGAAAACCAATATCTGGCTCGGGGCGCTGAGCGGCGGCGCCTATATCGGCTTTGTATTCTCCGCAGGCGCCGGCGCGATGGAGGCCTATATCGAACGGGTAAGCCGCAACAGCGGGTTTGAATACGGCAAGGCGCGAACCTTTGGCTGCCTGGGATGGGCGCTTTGCGCGACTACCGCCGGAATGCTGTTCAGCATTAATCCCGAATGGGTGTTCTGGATGGGGTCAGCCGCCGCGCTGCTGCTGGTGGTGCTGGTGGCCATCGCCAAACCGCAGGCCAGTCAGTCCGCGCAGGTAATGGACTCGCTCGGCGCCAATCGCCCGGCGATCGATTTAAAAACGGCGGTGCGCATGTTCCGCCAGCGTAAGATGTGGATGTTTATTCTGTATGTTATCGGCGTGGCCTGCGTGTATGACGTTTTCGATCAGCAGTTCGCCACCTTCTTCAAATCGTTCTTCGCGACCCCGGAAGCGGGCACCCGCGCCTTTGGTTTCGCCACCACTGCGGGAGAAATATGTAACGCCATCATTATGTTCAGCTCGCCGTGGATTATTAACCGTATCGGAGCGAAGAATACCCTGCTGATCGCCGGGATGGTGATGGCGGCAAGAATGATTGGCTCTTCCTTCGCCACCACCGCCGCGGAAGTCGTAGCGTTGAAAATGCTCCATGCGCTGGAGGTGCCGTTCCTGCTGGTGGGCGCCTTTAAATACATCACCGGCGTGTTTGACGTCCGGCTGTCGGCGACCATTTACCTGGTGGGCTTCCAGTTCGCCAAGCAGGTGGCGGCGATCTTTCTCTCCGCTTTCGCCGGCAATATGTACGATCGGATCGGCTTTCAGGAGACCTATATGATCCTCGGTGGTATTGCCCTGACCGTCACCTTAATATCCGCGTTTACGTTAGCGGGTAAGACGAAAACCGAGCCGCTGCGCGATAATGCAATGACCGTTTAATCGACCGGCCTCCCGTCTGGAGGGAGGCCAGTTATTTTTACGCCAGATAAAACACTTCTTTGAGCTCCGCGCTCAGCGGGCTGTTGTCCGGGTTGCTGGGCATCACCTCGCGCATGTATTTCCACCAACGCTGGCATACTTCCGTGCTGGCGACCGCTTCCCAGCGGGCTTCCGATTCAATCTCCACCGTCGCGAACAGGAGATGGCGTTCTTTATCGAGATAAATGGCGTAGTGGTGCGCGCCGTGCGCTTTCAGCACTGCTTCCAGCTCCGGCCAGATGGGGTTATGGCGGCGCTGGTACTCCTCGTGCGCGTCGGGGTTCACCTGCATGACGAAGGCTTTACGGATCATAAGGCCTCCAGATAGAGCTCGCGAACCTCATCGCGGCTGGCGGGGCGCGGGTTACACGGCGCGCATGGGTCGGCCAGCGCTTTATCCAGCCAGCCTTCGATATCGGCTTTGCTGACGCCAAGCTGGCTGAATCCCTGGGGGATCCCTACGCGTTTGCTCAGCGTGCGGATGGCATTGATGGCCTCCATGCTGGCAGCTTCATCGCTCATGCCGCGAGTATCGACGCCCATCGCCTGCGCCACGCGGGCAAAGCGCGCCACCGCGTTCGGGCGGTTAAAGTTTTCGATGATCGGCAGCAGGATGGCGTTGCATACCCCGTGCGGCAGATTATGGGTGGCGCCAGGCTGATGGGCCAGGGCATGTACCAGCCCGAGACCGGCGCTGTTGAACGCCATGCCCGCCAGATACTGGCCAAAGGCCATCTGCTCGCGGGCCTGCAGATCGTGCCCATCGTCTACCGCTTTCGGCAGCCACAGGTTAATCAGACGAATGGCCTCGAGGGCGTTGGCGTCGGTCAGGGGATGGGCGCCAACGGAGACAAAGGCCTCGATGGCGTGGGTCAGGGCATCCATGCCGGTGGCGGCGGTAACGGCTGGCGGAATGTCGAGCATCACGCTGGCGTCGTCGACGGCGATATCCGGGATCAGGTTCGGGTCGATAATCACCTCTTTCACCTGCCGCTCGCTATCGATAATTACCGCGTTGCTGGTCATCTCCGCCCCCCC
>NZ_GL882802.1:32701-34857 GCF_000195655.1 Klebsiella sp. MS 92-3 | reverse complement strand
GCGCCACGCCAGCGTTTTTCACTTTGCCGACGCCGGAGTAGGCGGTGGAGGGGCCTGGGTTTGCGGTGAGGATTTTTATCGCTTTGGCGGTATCAATCGGGCTACCGCCGCCGAAGGCGATCAGGTAATCGCAGCGGGCCGCCTGGTAAGCCGCATAGCCTTGCTGCACCAGCGCTTCGGTGGGGTTGGGGAATACCTCGTCAAATAGCTGATAAGCCATCTGCTGTTCATCCAGCGCGGCGAACAGGCTGTCCAGCAGGCCCAGCTTCACCAGCTGACCGTCGGTGACGATCAGCGCCTTGCCCCACTGTTTGCCCGCTACCAGCTTGACCATATCACCGATCGCGCCTGCGCCGTGGAGGCTGATTTTAGGTAGTGCCAACATAAAACTCATGATAATTCTCCTTAATGTTGATTTTGGGAAATCCGTTTCCCCTAGTTGAAATTCCGAAAAAATAACAGGAAGGGCCCCCCCCCCCCCCCCGCGGGGGGGGGGGGTGTTGTGGGGGCGGTCACAGAACGAAAAAAAACCCCCCCCCCCCCCCCGCGGGGGGGGGGGGTCCCCCCCCCCCCCCCCGGGGGGGGGGGGGCCAGGGTGAGGGGGAAATTAACATCGTCTTCGCTGCATCATCCGCCGGGTAATAATCGGCAGGGAGATCACCACGATCAGCATGGCGCCGATAATCACCGACATCACGATGCCGGGGACGTTCAGCAGGCTCAGGCCGAAGGTCACCAGCCCCATCAGAAAGGCGGCGATGATCACCCCGGGCATGCTGCCGGAGCCGCCGAGAATATTGACGCCGCCGAGCACCGCCATGGTGACAACCGCCAGCTCCCAGCCCATCGCCAGGGTGGGGCGGGTACTGCCGAGCCGTGAGGTCAGCAGGACCGCCGCCAGCCCGGCCATCAGCCCAACCAGCGCGAACAGCACCAGGTTATGACGCTTAACGTTGATCCCAGAGAACCAGGCGCCGGTCGGGTTATTGCCGATGGCGTAGGTCCTGCGACCAAAGTTGGTTTTATGCAGCAGGAAGGTGAAGGCGGCCGCGAGGAGGATAAACAGCGCAAACTCAAAAGAGAGCGCCCCCCACACGTACCCCTGGCCGAACCAGGCAAAGCTCTCCGGATAGTGATTGAGTGCCTGATCGCCCAACAGGATATAGGTGATGCCGCGATACAGGCTCATGGTGCCGATGGTGATCACAATGGACGACAGGTTAAAGCGGGTCACCAGCAAGCCGTTGAACAGGCCGCACAGCAGACCTACGCCCAGGCCGATGACCACCAGCAGCGGAGTGTCCATCCCCGCTGCCGCGCAGAAGCCCATCACCGTTGAGCTGAGCGCCATCGTCGAGGCTACCGACAGATCGATTTCCCGGGCGATAATCAGCATCGCCATCGGCAGGACGACGATCGCCTTCTCGGTAAAGGTAAAGGTGGCGTCCGACAGGTTCCAGATATTGAGGAAGTACGGGGAAGCCACGGCGTTGCCGATAAATACCGCCAGGGTGACCGCCAGTAAAAACCCTTCCCAGCACAGCAGGCGGCGCAGCGGCGACGGCGCGGCCGGGGCGTTTTTCATCTCTTCAGATACCATCATTTTGCTCATGATTTCACCGCCTGTTTCTGTCGGGCTAACGCCGCGTTGCGCAGGATTAACCGCCCGTGACCGCGATTGCCGCGCTCGTTGAGCAGCCCCGCCATGACGATCACCGCCCCGGAAATCGCCATTTGCCAGAAGGGCGAGATGCCGATCACCGGCAGGGCGTTATTGATGACCCCGAGGAACAGCGCGCCGCACAGGCAGCCCAGCACCCGTCCGCTTCCGCCCATGGTGCTGATACCGCCGATCACGCAGGCGGCGACCACCTGGAGTTCAAAACCGTTGGCGACGTCGACATAGGCGACGGCGAAGCGCGAGATCCACAGATAGCCGCAGAAGCCGGCCAGCGCGCCGGAGAGACAGAAGCTGACGAACTGCATTTTCCCGGCGTTAATGCCGGTGTAGTATGCCGCCGTCGCATTGCCGCCCGCGGTGTATAAGGCCCGGCCGGTGCGGCTGTAGCGCAGGAAATAACCCACCAGCAGCAGCGCGGCGATGGCGCACCAGCTCAGTAGCGGCAGCCCCCCGGGGGGGGGGGGGGGGGGGGCGG
>NZ_GL882802.1:30477-32605 GCF_000195655.1 Klebsiella sp. MS 92-3 | reverse complement strand
GCGCGCGGGGGGGGGGGGGGGCGGGGGCGGCAGACTGAGAAAATCAGCGCTCATCTGATGTGAGTTAACCCAGCCGCCGTCAGTCAGCAGGAAGATAATGCCGCGATAAATGCTCATGGTGCCCAGGGTCACCACAATGGCGGGAATGCCGAGGCGCCAGACCAGCAGGCCGTTAATCATCCCCATCAGCAGGCCCAGCAGGGTTGCCAGCGCCAGCAGCGCCACCACCGGAATACCCGGATAGTGGGCGTTAAGCAGGGCGACGATCATCCCGGTCAGCGCCAGGTTGGCGGCCATCGACAGATCGATGCCTTTGGTGAGCAACACCATCATCTGCCCGAGGGCGAGGATGATAAGGATGGCGGTATCGTTAAACATCTCCACCAGATTGCCCGGTGAAACGAACGACGGCGCCCGGCTGCCGATGGCGCCGATCATCAAAATGATGACCAAAGCCAGCAGCGCTTCGCGATGTTTAAGCCATGCGTGTCCCATCATGCCGCCTCCTGGCCGATGCCGCTGGCGGCGCTAACGATGGTTTCCGCCGTCGCTTCCCCGGCCCGGTACTCGGCGACCATCAGCCCTTCGTGCATTACGATAATCCGGTCGGCCATGCCCATCACTTCCGGCAGCTCTGACGACACCATAATCACCGCCAGCCCCTGGCTGACCAGCTCGGACATAAACTGATGCACGGCGGCCTTTGAGCCGATATCGATGCCTTTGGTCGGCTCATCGAGAATGATCACCTCGGGCTGGGTCGCCAGCCATTTGCCAATCACCACTTTCTGCTGGTTGCCGCCGGAGAGGGTCTCCACCGGCTGCCGCCAGCTGAAGGCTTTAACCTGCAGGCGCGAGGCGTACTCGTCGGCCAGCCGCCATTCCCGGGCGTCGTTCAGGATGCCGTTAGGGTTGAGCTTGCTGAGCTGCGGTAAACTGATGTTCTGGGCGATAGGCAGGTCGATGATCGCTCCCTGTTTCTGCCGCTCTTCCGGCACGCAGACGATGCCCGCGCGGATGGCGTCGGCGGGCTGGTGAAAGCGCATGGTTCTGCCGTTCAGGCGGATCTCGCCGGAGGAGGGGCGCGAGACACCGGAGAGCGCCTGCATCAGCTCGGTGCGTCCGGCGCCCACCAGGCCGTAAAAGCCGAGAATTTCTCCCTTGCGCAGGCGGAAGCTGATATGGGCAAACTCGGTAGGATGACAGAGATCGGTCACCTCCAGCACCGTTTCTCCGGGGGTGCAGTCGACTTTCGGGTAGGTTTGGCTGATCGCCCGGCCCACCATCATCGACACCATCCGCTCTTCGGTGATGTCGCTTATCGCCCCGGAGCTGACGTACACCCCATCGCGCAGGATGGTGTAATAATCGGCCAGCTCGAAGATTTCATCGAACTTATGCGAGATAAACAGGATCGCTTTGCCGTCCTGCTTCAGACGCTCAACGATGTGATAAAACTCCAGGATTTCATGCTGGGAAAGCGCGGCGGTCGGCTCATCGAGGATCACCACCTGGGCGTCGAAAGCCAGCGCCCGGGCAATCGCCACCATGTGACGCTGGGCGATGCTGAGGGTTTTCAGCGTGGCTCGCGGGTCGATCTGGACTTCCAGCCGGGTGAGGATCTCGTTGGCTCTGCGGTGCATCGCTGGCCAGTCGAGCGTTTTGAGCAGTCCCTTATACAGATACTGGCCGACGAAAATGTTTTCGCTGACCGAGAGTTCGTCAAACAGCACGGTTTCCTGGTGAATGGCGGTGATCCCTACCTTATGCGCTGACTCCGGCGTTGGCAGATGAATGGGGATCGCTTTATAGAGGATCTCGCCCTCTTCGGGCTGATAAATACCGGTCATCACTTTGACCAGCGTGGATTTCCCCGCGCCGTTTTCGCCGATTAAGGCGGTCACTTTGCCGGGCCAGAGATCAAGCTGCACGTTCTCAAGGGCGCGCACACCGGGAAAAATCTTGGTGATCCCCTTCAGCGACAGCAGTGGCGTTGATGCTGACATGATAGTTCTCCACAAAAATCACCCCTCACCCTAACCCTCCCCCACAGAGGCGAGGGAACGGTCCGGCGTCCGCTGGCCGCATCGCGCAGAGGGCCAGCCGTTCCCCCCCCCCCCCCCCCCCC
>NZ_GL882802.1:17945-30378 GCF_000195655.1 Klebsiella sp. MS 92-3 | reverse complement strand
AACAAGGATTAGAAAATTTTCGAGAACTTATCGATGTTGCTCGCATCGTAGACAAACGGCTTGGCCATCGCGCCATTCCCCTCGGCGTCCAGCTTCACTTTGCCCAGCTTGCCCATACTGGCTTCGGTTTTGGTCGCCGTGCCTTTGACTAAATCGTCGGCCAGATAGGTGGCGGCGTAGCCCAGGTCAATCGGGTTCCAGATGGCGAAGCTTTTGCTGGCGCCGGACTTGATCGCGCCGGCCATTTCCGACGGCAGCCCCAGCCCGGTGACATACACTTTGCCGATTTTGCCCTGGTCCTTCACCGCCTGCGCGGCGGCAACAATCCCCACCGACGACGGCGAGACAATGACTTTCAGGTCCGGATATGATTTCAGCAGACCCACCGCTTCGCGGTAGCTTTTATCCGACAGATCGTCACCGTAGGCGACGGTGACCAGCTGCACCGACGGATACTGCGGTAGCACCTTTTTCATCTCCTCAATCCAGATGTTCTGGTTCGTGGAGGTTGGGGTGGCGCTTAACACGGCCACCTCGCCTTTCTCAACGTTCAGCGCCTGCAGCGCATCGGCGGCAAGCTTGGCGTTGGTTTCGCCAATTAAGGCGTTATTTGAGGGGTTAAGATGGATCTGACGGCCTGCCGGCGCCACGCCGGAGTCCCATGAGACCACCTTGATGCCGCGCTGCATCGCTTTTTTCAGCACCGGCACCACCGCGTCCGGATCGTTGGCGGAAATGGCGATCGCATCCACCCCCTGGGCGATCAACCCGTTCAGCACGTCGATCTGCGCCTCGGCGGTGGTAGTGGTCGGGCCGGTGTAGATCACTTTGACATCACCTAACTCCTTGGCTGCCTGTTGGGCGCCAACGTTGGCGGCTTCGAAGAAGCCATTTCCCAGCGATTTCGCCACAAGGGCGATTTTAACTTCGGCTAAGGCGGAACCGGACAACGCCAGGGCGGCAACGGTGAGGATCAAGCTTGTCTTTGTTTTCATTGCTTTTACTCCACATGAGTTAGTTTTGTAGGGTTTGCAGGTGATATTTCGCCCCGTCTCGGTGAGCGGGGCGCGATGTTGTTATGGATAAAGCTCTAAAGCGGACTGCAGCGGCTGCACGTTGAAGCGTTTGCCAAGGGCGATAAGCTCGTCGCGGGTGATGGTCTGCTTCATCCCGCCCATCGACAAGACTTTCACCAGCACTTCGGCGGACTTCTCGGCGGTATCGATCAGGCCGAAGGTCTCATCCAGCGTGGGGCCGCTGCCGAAGACGCCGTGGAACGGCCACAGCACCAGCGAGTGTTTTTGCATGGTTTCGGCGGTCGCCTGGCCGATTTCATCGGTGCCCGGCACCATCCACGGCAGAATGCCGACGCCATCCGGGAAGACCACCAGACATTCGGTGCTACCTTCCCACAGCTTACGGGTGAAAAGATCGCTGTGGTTCTCCAGAACATAGGTCAGGGCGATCAGGTTGGTGGCATGGCAGTGCATGATCACCCGGTCTTTGCCGCCGGTCAGTTTGATGCGCTCGCTGTGCGACAGGAAGTGTGCCGGCAGCTCGGAGGTCGGGACGGCATCCTCCGTCAGGCCCCACAGGATATGGTATCCCGCGCCGTCGCTGTCGACCTTCACCACGCCGAGGTTAGCGGCCGGGTCGAGCTGGACGTTACGGAAGAATTTGCCGGAGCCGGTGACGATAAACGGCTGGTTGGCCAGGGTTGGCATCGGCTGGCTGAGGGCGATATAGCGCGGTTGGGCGTGGAAATCCGCCGCGTAAGGTTCGATATCCGCTTCATCCAGACGCAGCGTCAGGTTGCCGCCGTTGCGTTCGTCCCAGCCTTTCAGCCAGGCGTCGGAGGTGGCTTTGATCATGCCCTGGACGAACCAGGCGTCGATAATGGTCTGCATAGTCTTGTCTTTCCTGTTGATTCGGTGCGGGGTTGACCCCCTCACCCTAAATATGTGCGTGCCCCCGGATTGCGCCGTAAACGGCTTATCCGGGCTACCGGTTCGTAGCCCGGGTAAGGCGTCAGCCGCGACCCGGGGAAGCTCGTGCATTACCCGCGCTGGCTCAGAACCGCATTCTCATAAGCCCGTACGCTGTCCAGCCACTGGCTGCCCGCCGGCGTGTCGTGACGCTGACAGTACATCTCCCAGATGGCCTGCCACGGCAGCGATTTTTGCTCTTCGAGCAGCGCCAGGCGGGCGGTGTAATCGCCGTCGTTCTCCAGCTGGCGCAGCTGGGCGGTCGGTTCCAGCAGGGCGCGCAGCAGCGCTTTTTTCATATTGCGGGTGCCAATCACCCAGGCCGCGATGCGGTTGATGGAGGCATCGAAGAAGTCGAGGCCGATGTGCACGCGGTCAAACAGGTTATGGCGAATGATTTCGCTGGCGATGGCCTGGGTTTCATCATCCAGCAGCACCACGTGGTCGCTGTCCCAGCGCACCGGGCGGCTGACGTGCAGCAGCAGGCGCGGGATGTAGAGCATGGCGGCGGAGATCTTGTCGGAGATCACTTCCGTCGGATGGAAGTGGCCGGCATCGAGGCACAGCGCCGTCTGACGGCTGGTGGCGTAACCCATATAGAACTCGTTGGAGCCGACGGTGTAGCTTTCGGCGCCGATGCCGAACAGCTTGCTCTCCACGGCGTCGATATGGTGCGCCGGGTCGAGCTTCTCGCTGATCACCTCATCAAGGGCGTTCAGCAGCCGCTGGCGCGGGGCGAAGCGGTCAACGGTAATATCCTTCATGCCGTCCGGCACCCAGATATTCATCACCGACGGCGTGCCCAGCTGTTCGCCAAAATAAGCGGATACGCGGCGGCTGGCTTTGCAGTGGTCGATCCAGAACTGGCGGATCTCATCGTTGGCGTGCGACAGGGTAAAGCCGTCGGCGCTCAGCGGATGCGAGAAGCAGGAGGGGTTGAAATCCAGCCCCAGTTTGTTGGCTTTCGCCCACGTAACCCAGTTTTTAAAGTGCTCCGGCTTAATCTCATTGCGGGCTACCGGCGCGTCGGATTCCAGGTAAATAGCGTGCAGATTGAGACGCTTTGGCCCCGGGATCAGGCTCAGCGCCTGCTCAAGGTCGGCGCGGAGTTCTTCTGCATTGCGCGCTTTGCCCGGGTAGTTGCCGGTCGCCTGGATACCGCCGGTCAGGCTTCCCGCCGGGTTTTCGAAACCGGCGACGTCGTCACCCTGCCAGCAGTGCATGGAGACGGGCAGACGGTCCAGCTGGCGCAGGGCCTCCTCGACATCCACGCCGACGGCGGCGTAGCGCTGCTTAGCAATTTCCCAGGCTTGTTCAAGTTGAGTGGTCATGCGCAAAGCTCCTTGGTCTGTTGTGGCTGAAACTGCGCCACGAAACGGGCAATTTCACTATCAGGATTGGGGGTAAAAGTGGTGAGCGCCGCGTTGCCGCGCACTACCTGACGAAACTCATCGACATTGGCCAGCTCGTCGAGGGTCATTAACTGGATGCCGATATTGCCGAGGGTGGAGGCCTCTATCGGGCCGGCCACGACGGCGATCCCGCAGGCGTCAGCGCACAGCTGGTTGAGCAGCGTGTTCTGACAGCCGCCGCCGACGATATGCAGCTGGCTGAAGGGGTGGCCGCGCAGCGCCGCCAGCTCGTTAAGCACCCGGGCGTAGAGCAGCGCCAGGCTGTCGAAAATGCAGCGCGCCAGTTCGGCATCGCTTTCAGGAACCGGCTGCCCGGCGTCGCGACAGGCGGCCTGGATCTCGGCGCTCATACTGGCCGGGTTGATAAAGCGGTCATCGTTGCAGTCAATTATGAAGCGGCACGCCGGTAGCGCGGCGGTGCGGGCGATCAGCCCCTGCAGGTCGCTGACGTTTTGCTCTTTTAGCACCCGCTGCAGCAGCCACAGGCCCATGATATTTTTCAGCACCCGATAGCGGCCTTCGGCTCCGCCTTCGTTGGTGATATTGGCCTGCAGCGCCGCGTCGCAGGTGTACGGCGTCAGGCTTTCAAACCCCATCAGCGACCAGGTGCCGGAGGAGAGATAGGCGGCATGGCGGTCGGCCAGCGGGGAGGCGATCACCGCGCTGGCGGTGTCGTGGCTGGCGACAGCGACTACCGGAATTCGGTTACCCTGCGGGCAGATCCAGTGGCCTATCACATTGCCGGGGTGGGTCGGCTTTCCGAACCACGCCAACGGCGCGCCGGTCCAGTTCAGCAGCGTCTCATCCCAGCTATCGCTGTTAATATTGACCAGCTGGGTGGTGGTGGCGTTGGTATATTCCCAGTTCAGATTGCCGGTCAGGCGGAAGCTGAAATAGTCGGGGATCAGCAGGGCATGGGCAGCCTGACTGACCAACTCCGGCTGCTGCTCCACCAGAGCGC
Organism: Klebsiella sp. MS 92-3; assembly: GCF_000195655.1. Taxonomy (NCBI): domain Bacteria; kingdom Pseudomonadati; phylum Pseudomonadota; class Gammaproteobacteria; order Enterobacterales; family Enterobacteriaceae; genus Klebsiella; species Klebsiella sp. MS 92-3. The sequence goes on along the minus strand of NZ_GL882802.1, from coordinate 26,020 downwards.
GCAGCTGATAAAGCGTGTTAAACGGCAAAAACTGAATGCCGCTGCGGCGATAGATTTCCGCCCGGCCCAGCTGCGCTTCAGCGTGACGCAGCAGGCCCTGGGTGCGGTCGTCACGATAGGAGATCGGCAGCCCGACGCGCTGGCCCTGCTTATCCAGCAGGACATAATCTACCCCCCAGGTATCGATGCCGATACTGTCTATCAGAATGCCCTGCTCACACACTTTCTCCAGCCCGCGGCGGATCTCGCCTTCCAGGCTATCTACATCCCAGCAGTCGAAGCCGTCTACTTTCTGCAGACTATTGGTGAAGCGATGAATTTCGCGCAGCGTCAGGGCGCGCGGCCCGGGCTGATAGCTGGCGAGCATCACCCGCCCGCTGGAGGCGCCTAAATCGACAGCGACACAATGACGAATACTCATGAAACGATCCTTCTTAAAATCATTGTCCGCAGTCTAAAAAAGGCCGTTTACTGACACCTTCTCGCTACGGACAGCCAAAACTGGCCGCTGGCAAGAAAGCAAAGGTGACCGTGAGGGACATCACAGTTTGCGGTTTTAGGGGATGGCGAGGGGGATGTGATGGCCTCCGCAGTTCCGCATCTTTCCGGCTGATTCTTGAAAAAGCGGCAGGATTTACGAATTTCGCGGTCAAAAATTGAAGGCCGGATAGCCAACCCTTCATTACTATCAGCCGGTGACTGATAATTTTTCTCATTACGAGGGTGGCATCATGACCATATTGCACAGTACGGATTTCTTTAAGGCCGGGATCTCGACGGTGGCTATTGAACCCCGCCTCCCTCAGTCGGCCTTTCCGGAACATCACCATGATTTCCATGAAATAGTTATCGTGGAGCAGGGATCGGGTATTCACGTCTTCAATGGCCAGCCCTACACCATTGGCGGCGGTTCGGTCTGTTTTATCCGCGATCACGACCGCCATCTTTACGAGCACACGGATAATCTGTGTCTGACCAATGTGCTCTATCGCGCGCCGGATGCGTTTCGCTTTCTCGCCGGGGTCAGTCAACTACTGCCCCAGGAACAGGAAGGAAACTACCCCTCGCACTGGCGGGTGAATCAAACCGTCCTGCAACAGGTGCGGCATATCGTGGCGCAGATCGAGGCCGTGGGGAGCGATACGGATACTCATGCCGTCGCCAGCCGTGAGATCCTGTTTATGCAGCTGCTGGTGCTGTTACGTAAAAGCAGCCTTGCGGAAGAGGCCACCAACAACGATGCGCGGCTGAATCAGCTGTTGGCCTGGCTCGAAGACCATTTTGCGCAGGAGATCTGCTGGGAGGAGGTGGCGGCGCAGTTTTCGCTGTCGCTGCGTACGCTGCACCGCCAGCTGAAGCAGCAGACCGGTCTGACGCCACAGCGCTATCTTAATCGGGTGCGCCTGATGAAAGCCCGCCACCTGCTGCGCCACAGCGATGAAAGCGTGACTGATATCGCTTATCGCTGCGGCTTCGGCGACAGTAACCACTTTTCGACGCTTTTTCGCCGGGAGTTCGACTGGTCGCCGCGCGATATCCGCCAGGGGCGCGACGCCATTCTTCAGTAACGCGAGAAGAGTCAACGTATTGCAGACTAAAAACGCGAATAATGCGCCGTTATCCGCGTTTGGAGTGTGAGCCGTGGCCGGTCTGATTTTACGTAAAGAGGAGTTTTTCCCTTCCGCCACACAGGCAGTGGCGGTGGCAGACCGCTACCCGCAAAATGTCTTTGCCGAACATACCCATGAGTTCTGCGAGCTGGTGCTGGTGTGGCGAGGCAACGGGCTGCACGTCCTTAACGATCGTCCCTGGCGCATTACCCGCGGCGATCTGTTCTACATTCGCGCCGAAGACAAACACTCCTATGCTTCCGTTAACGATCTGGTTCTGCAGAACATCATCTATTGCCCGGAGCGGCTGCAGCTCAATTTTGACTGGGCCGGGGCGATCCCTGGCCTCTTCGGTACGCCGTGGAAGCCCCACTGGCGCATGGGCAGCACCGGTATGGCGCAGGCGCGCCAGGTGATTAGCCAGCTTGAGCATGAGTGCGCCCGGCGCGACGCGCAGGGAAATGCGATGGCCGAACTGCTTTTTGCCCAGCGGGCGCTGACGTTGCAGCGCCATCGCTACGCGACGGATGATCCCGCGGCGACGCAGCGCGAAGCGCTGCTGGACAAACTGCTGGCCGCGCTGGCGGCCAGCCTTAGCCGCCCCTTTGTTCTGGAGCGTTTCTGCGAGCAGGAGGGCGGCAGCGAGCGGGCGCTTCGCCAGCAGTTTCGCCAGCAAACCGGGATGACCATCAATCACTATTTACGCCAGCTGCGGATCTGCCATGCGCAGTATCTGCTGCAGCATACCGAGCGCTTAATCGGCGATATCGCCATGCAGTGCGGCTTTGAGGACAGTAACTACTTTTCGGTGGTTTTTAGCCGGGAAATCGGCATGTCGCCGGGGCAGTGGCGGCAGCGCAGTCGCGCCGCCGCCTGAAGAGCGTCGTTGTCAGGCAGATGATCCGGTGATTAACTGGCCATTCCCAGACCGACGATATTGGCGGCGATGATAATCACCACGCAGCCGAGGCTCAGGACGCTCACCGGACGGCGGCCGGCATTGTTCCACTCCTTCAGCACCAGACCCACCACACCGCCGCACAGCACGTAGAAACTCATGTGCAGCATCCAGCTCATATAATCATACTGCGCCGGAATGCTGGCGTGGCCCCAGGCATAGAAGAAGAACTGGAGGTACCACATCAGACCGCCGAGGGCGGAGAGCAGAAGGTTGCTGATGATAAGCGGTTTGGCCAGCGAGAAATCGGCTTTGACTGACAGGTTCTTCACTTTCGCCAGACGAATAAAGCAGAAGCCAAGGTTAACCAGCGCCCCGCCGCCCATAATCACCACGTAGCTTGGCAGCGCTGCGTACAGCGGGTCGACGCCGAGCGCCGCGGCGGCATCATGCATCGGTTTGGCGGCGTTCATCGCGAACGACATCCCTGCGGAGAAGATACCGCACATTACCGCCAGCAGAAGCCCTTTCTTCAGATTGAACTCTTCGGCTTTGATGCCCATTTTGCGCTCTTTCAGCTGGCCTGCGCGGGTGACGATGCCGACGCCAATCACCGCCACCAGCACGCCGAGCAGCGTCATTTGACCGCCCTGGGTGTGCATCAGCACTGCAAACTGACCGTTAATAATCGGCGTCATCAGCGTGCCGACAATCAGCGTGATGCCAATGGCGATGCCAATCCCCATCGACATGCCAAGATAGCGCATGGTCAGGCCATAGTTGATATTACCAATGCCCCACATGGCGCCGAACAGAAAGACCGGCAGCAGCGTGGAGGCGCTAAAAGAGCGGTAGTAGGCCCAGAAGTCGGGTAACAGCGTGGCGCTGATGGCCCAGGGCAGAATCAGCCAGGAGACGATCCCCCCGACCGACCACATGGTTTCCCACGACCAGTGTTTTACTTTCTTGAACGGGGCATAGAAACAGGCGGCACTGGCGGCCCCTATCAAATGCCAAAAAATACCCATCGTAATCGCGTGGTTCATTGATTTTATCCTCATCTTTTTTTATCGGAGACGGCGGCTTCCGATGGGATGAGTGTAAAAATTGGCCGCTTTGGCCGCCTTCAGGACGTTGCCACAGGATGGCGAACCCTGGCAACCATGGGCTTAATTAGTTGTTCTACATCACAAAACGACGGGTATTTCTTCTGGTTATATCCATATGAAAAATACGGCATTGATAAGCATTTTCAATACCATTTAATTAACTATAATGGACAAACTGCTTACGCGGCGTTAACACTTGAGCCGCTCGACAATAATGGAGATGATTATGAGCTATACCCTGCCATCCCTGCCTTACGCTTACGATGCTCTGGAACCGCACTTCGACAAGCAGACGATGGAGATCCATCACACTAAACACCACCAGACCTACGTGAACAATGCCAACGCCGCGCTGGAAAGCCTGCCGGAGTTCGCTAACCTGTCCGCTGAAGAGCTGATTACCAAGCTGGATCAGCTGCCGGCTGACAAAAAAACCGTACTGCGTAACAATGCCGGCGGCCACGCGAACCACAGCCTGTTCTGGAAAGGCCTGAAAACCGGTACCACCCTGCAGGGCGACCTGAAAGCGGCTATCGAGCGCGATTTCGGTTCCGTGGAGAACTTCAAAGCGGAATTCGAAAAAGCCGCTGCTACCCGTTTCGGCTCCGGCTGGGCGTGGCTGGTCCTGAAAGGTGACAAACTGGCCGTTGTCTCCACCGCCAACCAGGATTCCCCGCTGATGGGCGAAGCCATTTCCGGCGCTTCCGGCTTCCCGATTATCGGCCTGGACGTCTGGGAACACGCTTACTACCTGAAATTCCAGAACCGCCGCCCGGACTACATCAAAGCCTTCTGGGACGTAGTGAACTGGGACGAAGCTGCAGCGCGTTTTGCCGCCAAAAAATAAGGTTGCATTGCGCTAAAAGAGAAGCGAGTCTGATGACTCGCTTTTTTTATATCTGTAGCAAGGAGAGCAGCCATGCATTATCCGGTGAATGTCTTTGTCGGCAAAATCAGGGACTACGCGGGCAGTCGCCCCAGCGCGATCGACAAAATCCAGGTCGACGGAGAATTGCAGCTCGGCGATCTCGGTCTCGATGGGGACCAGCAGGCGGAGAAGAAAATCCACGGCGGGCCGGACCGCGCGCTGTGTCATTATCCGCGTGAACACTATGCCGACTGGATCCGTGACTTCCCCCAGCAGGCCGAGCGGTTCTGCGCGCCGGCGTTCGGCGAAAACCTCTCCACCACCGGGCTTACCGAGCAAAACGTTTATATCGGCGATATTTTTCGCTGGGGCGAGGCGCTGATCCAGGTCACCCAGCCGCGATCGCCGTGCTTCAAGCTCAACTTTCATTTTGCGATCAATGATATGGCGCAGCTGATGCAAAACAGCGGAAAAACCGGCTGGCTGTACCGGGTGATTGCCGGAGGGCAAGTTTCCAGCGATGCGCCACTCGAGCTGGTTTCCCGGCTGAGTGATGTCAGCGTTCATGAGGCCGGGGCGATTGCCTGGCAGATGCCGTTTGATGATGATCAGTACCACCGCTTATTGTCGGCAGCGGGCCTGTCTGTTAGCTGGAGCCGAACGATGCAGAAACGGCGTTTAAGCGGCAAGATAGAGGATAGTTCGCGGAGATTATGGGGGAAATAATCCCCCATATTAAGTATTCCCGGGATGCTCCCGGCGCAGCGCCGCACAGCGCAGGCCGGGTCGGCGTCAGGTTCGTTTATACAGCGGCAGCCAGATTGTTAAACGCAGACCACCCAGCGGGCTGTCGTCGGCCTTCACCCAGCCGCGGTGCTGCTGAATAGCGGTTTCGACAATCGCCAGCCCCAGGCCGGTGCCGCCGGACTCGCGGTCGCGCGCCTCGTCGGTCCGGTAGAATGGCCGGAAAATCTGTTCGCGATCCTCCGGGCTGACTCCCGGGCCGTCGTCATCGACGTTAACCGTAATCCCGTCTTTATCCACCGAGAAGCTGACGGAAATTTTCGTATGCGAGTAGCGCAGGGCGTTGCGCACGATATTCTCCAGCGCGCTTTCCAGCGCATTGGGGTTACCGTACAGCGGCCATGGGCCCGGCGGATACTCAACGGTGAAAGATTTCCCCATCTGCTCGGCTTCAAACGCCGCATTGTCCAACACTTCGTTCCATAGCTGATTGGCTTTCACCGTCTCGCTGACCAGGGCGTTTTTCGCCTGATTGCGCGACATCACCAGCAGGTCGTTGATCATGCTGTCCAGCCGGTGCGCTTCGGTTTCGATACGCTCCAGCTCCTTGCTCTCTCCGCTGCGGCGGCGCAGCAGGGCGGTGCCCAGCTGCAGGCGCGTAAGCGGCGTGCGCAGCTCGTGCGAGATATCGGACAGTAGCCGCTGCTGGCTGGTCATCATCCGCTCCAGGGCCGTCACCATTTGGTTAAAGCTGGCGCCGGCGGCTAAAAACTCCTGCGGCCCGGCTTCCAGCTCCGGATGCTGGCGCAGGTTGCCCTGGGCGACTTCATCGGCGGCATTTTTCAGCTTACGCGCCGGTTTCGCCAGGCTCCACGCCAGCCACAGCAGCAGCGGGGCGCTGACCAACATCGTGACGATCAGCAGCAGCAGCGGCCGGTCAAACAGCAGGTTAATAAAGTCGGATTGTGAGGTGCTGGCGGGACGAATCAGATAGAGCTGATAGTTATCCTCCCCGTCCCGGACGGAAAACGGGCCCACCATTTCCAGGCGGCCATAGCGTTTTTTCTGCGGATGATCGGCGTTATCGGCCTGGCCGATAAAGTTACGAATGATCTGCATCTCGTTGCGTTCTGCGCCGATCACGCGGCCTTCGCTGGTCACCAGCAGCAGGCGTTGTCCCGGAGGCGCCCATTTATCGATGGCGCGAAACAAACGACGCCACCACATCAGGTCGTTTGGCGGATCGTTGGCCAGCTCGGCCTCGACGTGCTGCTCGATCATGATGCCCTGACGCTGCTCGCTTTCCAGCAGCTCGGTCATCTGCCGGGAATCCAGTTTGGGCAACATCAGCACCAGCATCAACACCAGCGCCAGCGTGAGCCAGAAGATGGCGAAGATGCGTGCAGTCAAACTTCCAATCATGAAGCGGAAACCATCAGATACCCGCGGCCACGCAGCGTTTTAAACCACGGATGGCCATCTTTGCGCTCCGGCAGCTTACGCCGCAGGTTGGAAATATGCATATCGATGGCGCGGTCGAACGGCGTCAGGCGCTTGCCTAACACTTCCTGGCTTAAATGCTCACGGGAGACTACCTGACCGAGATGCTGCGCTAACAAATAGAGCAGGGTGAACTCGGTGCCGGTGAGCTCCAGCGTCTGGCCATCGAAATTGGCTTCCTGGCGGCCCGGATTGAGGCTTAAGGCATCCACTTCCAGGGTTGGTGAGCCGGCTTCGGTCGTCTGCTGCTGCTCGCTCCAGTGGGAACGGCGCAGAATCGCGCGTATACGGGCCACCAGCTCGCGATCGTTGAATGGCTTAGGCAAATAGTCATCCGCGCCCAGCTCGAGGCCGAGAACGCGATCCAGCTCGCTTCCGCGCGCTGTTAGCATGATAACCGGAGTCTGGTGTGTCTGACGCAGCTCTTTCAGCGTATCGATACCGTTTTTCTTCGGCATCATCACGTCGAGCAGCAATAAATCAACGCTGTCGTCCAGAAGGGCCAGCGCCTGTTCCCCATCATGGGCCACCAGCACGTTAAAACCTTCCATATCGAGCAGCTCTTTTAACAGGGAGGTGAGCTCCCGGTCATCATCAACTAACAGGATTTTATTCATTGTTTAAATACCTCCGAGGCAGAAATTACGTCATCAAGGCCCGCTAATCCATGACTTTACGTTGTTTTACACCCCCTGACGCATGTTTGCAGCCTGAATCGTAGACTGTCTCTCGTTGAATCGCGACACAAACGTTTTGGGAGTATGTGATGCGCAATGTTATCGCTGCCGTCATGGCCTCAACGCTGGCGCTAAGTGCATATAGCCAGGCCGCTGAAGTCGTTACCAGCGTTAACTGGCTCCCCGGAGACGAAGGGGGACAGCGCGGTAGCCAAAGCCATATGTTTGACGGCATAAGTTTAACCGAGCAGCAACGTCAGCAGTTACGGGATCTTATGCAACGGGCACGCCACGACAGGCTCCCCGTTAATGTTAGCGAAATGGAGACAATGCATCGCCTTGTCACCGCAGAAAATTTTGATGAAAACGCTGTGCGCGCTCAGGCAGAAAAGATGGCGCAGGAACAGGTTGCCCGCCAGGTCGAGATGGCTAAGGTTCGCAACCAAATGTACCACCTGCTTACGCCAGAGCAGCAAGCGGTTTTAAATGCTAAGCACCAGCAGCGTATGGATCAGTTGCGTGAGGTTGCAAGGATGCAGAAAGGCTCAGCGATGATGCTTTCGAGTAGTAGCAACACCCTGCAACCCCAGTAACAAACCCTGTTTTCCTTGCCATAGACACCATCCCTGTCTTCCCCCCCCCCCCCCCGGGGGGGTTTTTTTTTTTTTT
>NZ_GL882802.1:15642-17870 GCF_000195655.1 Klebsiella sp. MS 92-3 | reverse complement strand
CCCCCCCCCCCCCCGAGGGGGGGGGGGGGGTTTTTTTTGCCCTTTTTACGGTAAATCAACTCCTTCGCCTATCCCGTGAGCGTCACAAGTTCGGGTTATACTAAGCGCATTGCAGGAGAAGGAGCCTATATGAATCAATCTTATGGCCGGTTGGTCAGTCGCGCCGCTATCGCCGCGACGGCTATGGCCTCCGCGTTACTTTTGATCAAAATTTTTGCGTGGTGGTATACCGGTTCTGTCAGTATTCTGGCTGCGCTGGTGGATTCGCTGGTGGACATTGCCGCCTCGCTGACCAACCTGCTGGTGGTTCGCTATTCGCTACAGCCTGCTGATGAAGAACATACCTTTGGTCATGGCAAAGCGGAGTCGCTGGCGGCGCTGGCGCAAAGCATGTTTATCTCCGGCTCGGCGCTGTTCCTGTTTCTCACCGGCATTCAGCACCTGGTGCGTCCGGAGCCGCTGCAGGCCGCCGGCGTCGGGGTCGTCGTCACATTGATCGCCCTCGTTAGTACGCTGGCGCTGGTGACTTTCCAGCGCTGGGTGGTGCGAAAAACCCAGAGCCAGGCGGTGCGGGCGGATATGCTTCATTATCAGTCTGATGTTATGATGAACGGCGCCATTCTGGTGGCGCTGGGCCTATCCTGGTACGGCTGGCATCGCGCCGACGCGTTGTTTGCCCTGGGGATTGGCATCTATATTTTATATAGCGCGCTGCGGATGGGCTATGAGGCGGTTCAGTCACTACTCGACCGCGCCTTGCCTGACGAGGAGCGTCAGGACATTATCACCATCGTGACCGCATGGCCCGGCATCCGCGGGGCGCACGATCTACGAACGCGGCAGTCAGGGCCGACCCGCTTTATTCAGATTCATTTGGAAATGGAAGATAACCTCCCGCTGGTGCAAGCCCACGTGATTGCAGACCAGGTGGAGCAGGCGATTCTGCGCCGTTTCCCGGGGTCCGATGTCATTATCCATCAGGATCCCAGCTCTGTGGTGCCAGCGGCGCAGCAGGGCTTTTTTGAGCGTTAGGTTATAGTCTGTAAACTCGATGTAAAAATGTGGGGCAGATCGGCATTTTTTGTATAAATTACCGCCGTTTGGTCTGACCTGAATCAATTCAGCTTGAGGCGTTTGATATACTATTGTCATTAGCGTCGTGCACTCCTGGTGAGGGAGCGCTTCAGGCAACAGAATTATTTTTTGCTTCCTAAGTTCAGAGGTAGTCATGATTAAGAAAATCGGTGTGTTGACAAGTGGCGGTGATGCGCCGGGCATGAACGCAGCAATTCGTGGCGTTGTGCGCGCGGCATTAACGGAAGGTCTGGAAGTTTTTGGAATCTATGACGGTTACCTCGGATTGTATGAAGACCGTATGGTTCAGCTCGACCGTTACAGCGTTTCCGACATGATCAACCGCGGCGGTACCTTCCTGGGCTCCGCTCGCTTCCCGGAATTCCGCGAAGAACACATCCGCGCTGTGGCTATCGAAAACATGAAGAAGCGCGGCCTGGACGCGCTGGTGGTTATCGGCGGTGACGGTTCCTATATGGGGGCGATGCGCCTGACCGAGATGGGCTTCCCATGCATCGGCCTGCCGGGCACTATCGACAACGATATCAAAGGCACTGACTACACCATCGGCTTCTTTACTGCCCTGAGCACCGTGGTGGAAGCGATTGACCGTTTGCGCGACACCTCCTCTTCGCACCAGCGTATCTCCGTGGTGGAAGTGATGGGCCGTTACTGTGGCGACCTGACCCTGGCGGCGGCGATTGCCGGCGGCTGTGAGTTTATCATGGTGCCTGAAGTGGAATATACCCGTGACGATCTGGTGGCAGAAATCAAAGCCGGTATCGCGAAAGGGAAAAAACACGCTATCGTGGCCATCACCGAGCACATGTGCGACGTTGACGAGCTGGCAAGCTACATCGAGAAAGAGACTGGCCGTGAAACTCGCGCCACCGTCCTCGGCCACATTCAGCGCGGCGGTTCCCCGGTTCCTTACGACCGCATCCTGGCTTCCCGCATGGGCGCCTATGCGATTGAGCTGCTGCTGCAGGGCCATGGCGGCCGTTGCGTCGGCATCCAGAACGAGAAGCTGGTGCACCACGACATCATCGATGCCATCGAGAACATGAAGCGTCCGTTCAAGAACGACTGGCTGGATTGCGCGAAGAAACTGTACTAAGTTACGCGCCGGATAAACAAAAGGCCTTCTCATGGAG
>NZ_GL882802.1:0-15500 GCF_000195655.1 Klebsiella sp. MS 92-3 | reverse complement strand
TTTTTTATGGCGGAAGGTTTATTCGATATCCAGCGGGTCTTCCGACAGGATCATCCCGGTGTTATCGGCATACAGATGGTCGCCGGAGAAGAAAGTCACCCCGCCGAAATTGACGCGCACGTCGCTTTCGCCGATGCCTTCGCCAGCCGCGCCGACCGGAATCGCCGCCAGCGCCTGAATACCAATGTCCAGTTCCTCAAGGTCGTCAACCTGGCGCACCGCGCCATAGACCACCAACCCTTCCCATTCATTCTGGACGGCCAGACGCGCCAGGTCTGCGTCAATTAACGCGCGTCGTACTGAGCCGCCGCCGTCGATCAGGAGAATATGACCACGGCCATTCTGCTCGAGCAGATCGTAGAGCAACCCGTTATCCTCGAAACATTTAACCGTAATGATCTGTCCACCAAACGACGACCGTCCTCCAAAGTTAGAGAACAGCGGTTCCACGACGTTGACATCTTCCTGGTAGATGTCACAAAGCTCGGAAGTATCGTATTTCATAGGCTTAACGTTCAGTTGCTGCGAGAGTTTTTAGTATATCCCGCGAATCGCATTGTTGGCAAAATCATCAATTGTTAATTGATATTTGTCATTTAAGCCATCAGCTTACTGGCAATAATTCCGATAACAAACAGCAGGTTGGTTAGTAAAGCCCCTTTGACCGTCTTTTCGAGCATTGGCCGCATCGCCAGCGGATCGGATTCGCGCAGGACGTAGCGCGCCTGTTTCACCAGCAGCGGCGTGGCGAGAATAAACAGCCAGCCCCAGGCTGAATGCAGCGCCAGCAGGTTAAACAGCGCCAGACACAGCAGGGCGCCGAGCAGCAGGCAGGCATGATAGCGGCGGGCATTGACCGGGCCCAGGCGCACGGCGAGGGTGTTCTTCCCGTTCTGCCGGTCGCTGTCGATATCGCGCAGATTATTGATGTTCAGCACGGCGGTCGCCAGCAGACCGCAGGCTGTCGCCGGCAGAAAAATGGCCGCTTCCACATTATGGGCTTGCAGATACCAGCTGCCGAGGACGCTCAGCCAGCCGAAGAAAACGAGTACTGAGATATCACCCAGACCAATATATCCATACGGACGGGTGCCCACCGTGTAGGTGATGGCGGCCACGATAGACAGGCCTCCCAGGGCGAGGAAGCCGATGAAATCGCCGACGCTCTGCCAGGCGGCGCACAGCAGCGCCAGACCAAACAGGCAGATGAGTACGACGGTGACGATCAGGGCGCGCTTCATCTGCTGGGGGGTAATCACCCCTTTCTGCATCCCGCGCAGCGGCCCGATGCGATCCGGTTTATCGCTCCCCTTAACCGCGTCGCCGTAGTCATTGGCGAGGTTGGAAAGAATTTGCAGCAAGCCGGCGGTGATCAGCGCCAGCAGGGCAACCCAGGGATCAAAATGGCCCTGCTCCCAGGCAAGGACGGTGCCAACAATAATCGCGGCAAATGCCAGCGGTAACGTTTTAGGACGCAGGCTTTCCAGCCACGCCTGTGAACGGCTGATATCAGTCATAGTTATTTTAGCCAATAAAAATGGGGGCGATAGCCCCCATCAACAGTGATGAAAATGCATTGCACCGGATTATAGGATAAAACGGCTCAGATCTTCATCTGCCACCAGAACATCCAGGTGTTTACTCACATATTCGGCATCGATAGTGACGGTCTGGCCGTTCATCTCGCTGGCATCATAGGAGATATCTTCCACCAGGCGCTCCAGCACGGTGTGCAGGCGACGCGCACCGATGTTCTCGGTGGTTTCGTTTACCTGCCATGCGGCCTGGGCGATGCGCTTGATGCCGTCTTCGGTGAATTCGATGTTCACCCCTTCGGTCGCCATCAGCGCCTTGTACTGCACGGTGATGGAGGCATTCGGCTCGGTCAGGATGCGCTCGAAGTCGTGGGTGGTCAGCGCCTTCAGCTCAACGCGGATCGGCAGACGCCCCTGCAGTTCCGGGATCAGATCGGATGGGCTGGCCACCTGGAATGCGCCGGAGGCGATAAACAGGATGTGGTCGGTCTTGACCATCCCATGTTTGGTGGAGACGGTGCAGCCTTCCACCAGCGGCAGCAGGTCGCGCTGTACGCCTTCGCGGGAGACGTCCGGGCCGGAGGTGTTGCCGCCGCGCTTACAGATTTTGTCAATTTCGTCGATAAAGACGATACCGTGCTGCTCTACAGCGTCGATGGCTTCCTGCTTCAGCTCTTCCGGATTGACCAGTTTGGCCGCTTCTTCTTCAATCAGCAGCTTCATCGCGTCTTTGATTTTCAGCTTACGCGGTTTCTGCTTCTGGCCGCCGAGGTTCTGGAACATAGACTGCAGCTGGCTGGTCATCTCTTCCATGCCCGGAGGGGACATGATTTCAACGCCCATCGGCGCCGCAGCGAGATCGATTTCAATCTCTTTATCGTCCAGCTGGCCTTCACGCAGTTTTTTACGGAACGCCTGGCGCGCTGCAGACGGTTCCTGCGACGGCTCAGTCTGGCCCCAGTTGTTCTTCGCCGGTGGGATCAGCACGTCAAGCACGCGCTCTTCCGCCAGCTCTTCCGCGCGGTAACGGTTCTTATCGATGGACTGCATGCGAACCATTTTGATCGCCGCATCGGTCAAATCGCGGATGATGGAGTCCACTTCTTTACCGACATAACCCACTTCGGTGAACTTCGTCGCTTCAACTTTGATAAACGGCGCGTTGGCCAGTTTTGCCAGACGACGGGCGATTTCGGTTTTACCGACGCCGGTTGGGCCGATCATCAGAATGTTTTTCGGTGTGACTTCATGACGCAGCTCTTCGTTAAGCTGCATCCGACGCCAGCGGTTACGCAGGGCGATAGCAACAGAACGCTTGGCGGCGTCCTGACCGATAATGTGTTTGTCCAGTTCGCTGACAATTTCGCGTGGGGTCATTTCAGACATGGGAGATCCTTACGCTTTAGAAGGTAATTCTTCGATGGTGTGGAAATGGTTGGTATAGATGCAGATATCACCTGCAATATCCAACGCTTTCTCGGCGATGTCGCGCGCGCCCATATCGGTATTTTCCAACAGCGCGCGGGCCGCGGCCTGGGCGTAAGGACCGCCGGAGCCGATAGCAATCAAATCGTTTTCCGGCTGTACCACGTCACCGTTACCGGTGATGATAAGCGACGCGTTTTCGTCCGCGACGGCCAGCAGCGCTTCCAGTTTGCGCAACATCCGGTCAGTTCGCCAGTCTTTGGCCAGCTCAACGGCGGCCTTCACCAGATGGCCCTGGTGCATTTCCAGTTTACGTTCAAACAGTTCGAACAGCGTGAAGGCGTCGGCGGTGCCGCCAGCGAAACCGGCAATCACTTTGTCGTTGTACAGACGACGCACTTTCTTCACATTGCCCTTCATCACGGTGTTGCCCAGCGTGGCCTGGCCATCACCGGCAATAACAACATGGCCGTTACGGCGAACACTTACAATTGTAGTCACGAGCAGACCCCTTGGTTGCAAAAGCGGAACAGGGGCCCCGCGCTGTCCGCGGGGCCGAATGCAATTATAGATGGGGGGGATTTTGAGGGTTTCAACCCCTGGCGGCGAGACGAATGCAGTTCGCGTGTCCAGCCATCTTCAGGCGGGTGATCATCTCGTTGGCGCTTTCTTTGCCTTTCAACGGGCCAATAACCACGCGGTTCCAGCCGTTGTTAGTGGTAATGTGCGAAGCAAACCCTTCGAAAGCCAGCTGAGCGCGGACGGTTTCGGCCTGCTCGGCGCCTTTAAAAGAGCCGCACTGGATCATCCAGCTACGATCGTCTTTCTTCTCGGCGGTGGTTTTCGGCGCTTCTTCCACCCGAGTTACCGGCGCCGCGGCCTGGGTACGCGGCTGCGTGGTATTGGTATGCGCTGGCGTCTGCAGCAGATCCTGGTACGGCTGCTGGTTTGACGTGGTCTGCTTCGGCTGTTGCTGCTGAACCGGCTTCGGCTGCTGAACGCGCGGCGGCTGCTGTTGGACGGTCTGCGCCTGAGTCTGCGCCCACTGTTGCTGCTGCGCCTGCTGCTGTTGCTGCGCTAAACGCTGACGCTGAAGCGTCTGCTGGCGCTGCGCCGGCGTTTGTTCGTTCCACGGCACTTCGGTCAGCTGGGTCGGCTGCTGGCGCATATCGGCCTGCATCTGGGCGAGCAGCTGGCGCTGCTCGTCGGTCAGCTGTTCCGGTTTCATGACTTCGCCACCGGCGGTCGGTTCGGTCGGCGCGCGGACGCCAGGCTGGCGGCTTTCCAGCTCTTTAATATAGCGCCAGCGCTCTTCCGGTTTGGGCGGCAAGCCGTTGCCGGCGGCCTGGCGATTTTGCATCGCTTCCGCTTCTTCTTTCTTATGATGCGTAATGAAATAGAGGCCACCGATAAAGGCCACCAGCACAGCCGCCGCGATCGCCACCATCGCCGGTGAAATCGCCGGAAGGCTGCTTTGCTTATTCCTTGAGCTTCGGGTCGTGCTCTTTTTGCGCCGCGAAGAAGCCGGTTGGCTGCGGCGTACATAATCTCGTTGTGCCACTATCGTTTCGCTGTCTTATATTCGTTCGTCAGCCCGCCATGTTACTTAAGCGGCGGGCCTTTGACCAGAAGAGCAGGCCCGAAAGCCTGATGGTTATCGTCTGATTTTTTGCGTACTGCCGCGAACAATCAGTTCGCAATCGAGCAGACGCGAGCCGCTGTTCACGTTATGCCCCTGCATTTGCTCCAGTAATAGCAGCATTCCTTCACGGCCAATATCAAACCGTGGCTGTGAAACCGTGGTCAACGGCGGGTCGCAAAATTCAGACAACGCGATGTTATCGAAGCCGACAATTGACAGGTCGTCCGGCACTTTCAGACCGCGACGTTTTGCCAGCGATAAGGCGCCCAGCGCCATCACATCGCTATGGCAAAAGACCGCCGTGGGCGGCACCGGCTGCGCCAGCAGCTGCTCCAGCGCATTGGCGCCGGCTTCGAAGGTAAAGTTGCCGCGAGCAATATAGTGCGGATCGACGGTGATACCGCTGCGGCGCAGCGCCTGCACATAACCCTGCAGGCGATAATGGCACAACGGCATATCTTCCGGGCCGGCGATACAGCCGATACGCTGATGTCCCAGCTCGTGGAGATAATTTACCGCGTTAAAGGCCGCCGTCAGGTTATCGATATGGACGGTGGGCAGCTCCAGCTCCGGCGCAAACTCATTCGACATGACCATTGGCGGCAAATTGCGCTGCTCTTCCACGCTGGCGTCAAACGGCAGGCGCGAGCTGAGCAGCACCATGCCGTCGATCTGCTTGGTGATGATAAGGTCGATAAAGGTTTTTTCTTTCTGATTCTGGTGGGCGCAATCGCCGATTAACACCAGATAGCCGTGCTCGGCGGCAGTGACTTCAATACCGCGGATCACTTCACTAAAGAAGGGATCGCAGATATCCGGGACGATCACGAGGATCGTCCGCGATTCGTTGCGCTTCATATTGCGTCCGAGCGACTGCGGTAAATAGCCGACTTCCAGCGCCGCCTGCTCGACCCGGTTACGGGTGGCTTGCGACACCTTATCAGGGTTCATCAACGCTCGGGACACGGTTGCCGTGGAAACGTTTGCCTTGAGGGCGACGTCTTTCATGGTGGCGGCAACCACTTGTTTTTTGGGCTTCACCTGGTTTCTCCTCGCTGAATGGCGCTGGCATTTCCCTTGGGCGCTAACTGCTGCATCATTTTTATCAGATAGTCGCGGCAGTGAGTTACAGAATTTTCATGAAAAACGTGATGCTTGTTAAATTTTTCGATCCGGCTCGCAAGAGAAGGCTTATCCTTCAATCGGATCGACATCCAGCACCCACTTCACTTTTCTCGCCTCCGGAAGCGTATTGATCAGCGCCAGCGTACCGCTAACGATATGTTGCAGACGCACCCGCGAAGGATGCTGCAGCAATATTTGCCAGCGCCAGCGGCCGCCGCGCTTTGGCGCCAGCGCCGGAACCGGACCGAGCACCCATAGCTTTTCGTCGGCCAGCGGGCTGGCCTGCAGCAGATTGCGCAGCTGTTGTAAAAACAGCGGCGCCTGCTGGTTGTTATGGTCTTCCGCACGAATCAGCACATGGCTGGTCCACGGCGGCAGCTGCATCGTCCGCCGCTCTGCCAGCGCCTGTTCGGCAAAGGCGTCGTAGCCTTTATACAGCAGGGTCTGCAAAAGAGGGTGTTCCGGATGGTGGGTTTGAAGAATGACCTCGCCCTGTTTTCCTGCCCGGCCCGCTCGTCCGGAAACCTGGGTATAAAGCTGAGCGAAACGCTCTGCGGAGCGGAAATCAGCGGAAAACAGCGCCCCGTCGACATCCAGCAGGGAGACGAGGGTGACGTCCGGGAAGTGGTGCCCTTTGGCCAGCATTTGGGTGCCAATCAGAATACGCGCCCCGCCGCGATGGACGGCGGCGAGATGCTCCTCCAGCGCTCCTTTGCGGCTGGTGGTATCGCGGTCGATACGCGAGATAGGCACCTCAGGGAACAGCGGCGCCAGGGCCTGCTCCAGCTGCTCGGTGCCGATCCCTACCGGCACCAGATGCGTGGAGCCGCAGGAAGGACACTGGCGCGGGATCGGGCGCTGGCTGTCGCAATGGTGGCAGCGCAGATGGTGCTGCGCCTGGTGCAACGTATAGTAACTGTCGCAGCGCGGGCATTCCGCTATCCAGCCGCAATCGTGGCACAGCAGCGCTGGCGCAAAGCCGCGGCGGTTAAGAAACAGGATCACCTGGTTATCCGCTTGCAGGTGCTGGCGCATACGGCTAATCAGCGCGGGAGACAGGCCCGCCTGCAGCGGTTGCCCTTTGAGATCGAGCACGTGCTGCTGGGCCGGGCGCGCATTGCCCGCGCGTTTGCTTAAGGTTAACTGGCGGTATTTACCCTGGCGGACGTTATGCAGAGTCTCCAGCGCCGGCGTCGCCGAGCCGAGAATTATCGGGATCTGCTCGCTGTGGGCGCGCCATACCGCCAGGTCGCGGGCATGGTAGCGCCAGCCTTCCTGCTGCTTGTAGGAGCTGTCATGCTCTTCGTCGATGACGATGACGCCGAGATCTTTAAATGGGGTAAACAGCGAGGAGCGGGTGCCGATCACAATGGCCGCTTCGCCATTTTTCGCCTTCAGCCAGGCCGAGAGACGTTCGCTGTCATTGAGCCCGGAGTGCAGCACTTCCACCGGCGCGTTAAAGCGCTGGCGAAATCGGGCGATGGTTTGCGGCGTCAGGCCGATCTCCGGCACCATCACCAGCGCCTGGCGCCCCTGCGCCAGCACATTCTCCAGCACGCTCAAATAGACTTCCGTTTTCCCGGAGCCGGTAATACCCGCCAGCAGCCAGGCGGAGAAACGATCGGCGGCGCTGTGGATCGCCCCGACGGCGGTGGCCTGCTCGGTATTCAGGCGCAGGCGTTCGCCGGCAACCGAATACGCGCTGCGCCAGTCGGTGAGGGCGGGCGCTTCGCAGGCCAGCTCCGCCAGCCCTTTGCCGCGCAGCGCCTGCAGCGCCGCTTCATTGAATTCCAGTTCGCCAACCTGATGACGCCAGATTTTGCCCTGGCGCAGCGCCGCCAGCGCCTGCTGCTGCTTCCGGGAGCGTTTCAGGCTGTTAAGGTCGACAACCTGCCCCTGCTCGGTGGCGAACCAGTACCACAGCGGCGTGGCGCTGGCGGGTTTGCCCTGGCGCAGCATAACGGGTAATGCATGGAACAGCACATCGCCGATCGGGTGATGGTAATACTCAGCCGCCCACATCAGCAGTCGCCAGACAGTCGTGGAGAAGACCGGCTCGTCGTCCAGCGCTTCGGCGACCGGTTTTAGCTCATCCAGCGGCAGTTCGCTGCGCTCGCTCACCGCCGCGACAATGCCGATCCGCTCCTGTTTGCCGAACGGCACCCGCACCCGACAGCCCGCTTTGACCGCCATGCCTTCAGGCAGCAGGTAGTCAAAAGTGCGCGGTAGCGGAACGGGTAGGGCAACGTGGGCGACGGACATGTCATCTTCCTGACTTGAAATCTGGCGGGATAGTATACACATTACGATAAGGCGGCGCGGATCAGTTTGCATATGCTGGTCAAATTCTGTATGATTCGCCGCCTTTGATGCGCTTTATATCGCATTGAAGATTGACCATTACCGCGTGCTTCATGCTGTCAGCAGCGTAGAAGGCGACGGGAAATTACTAATATCGCGTGGTGTCTGGCGTTAGGGCTGGAAGAGCGACGCGGCCTTAACTGAGGTTCTCCCATGAAAAAAGGTATTCACCCAAATTACGACGAAATTACTGCTACCTGTTCTTGCGGTAATGTCATGAAAATCCGCTCCACCGTTGGTCACGACCTGAACCTCGACGTGTGCGGCAAATGCCACCCGTTCTTCACCGGCAAACAGCGTGATGTTGCTACCGGTGGCCGTGTTGACCGCTTCAACAAGCGCTTCAGCATCCCGGGCAGCAAGTAAGTTGCCAGAAGAAGCCGCCTCAGGGCGGCTTTTTTGTCTCTCCCGCCTGCCTGGGCGGGAAAGAAAAAAGGGCGGAAGATTATTCCGCCCTTTTTATCGTCTCAGTATTCCCACGTATCCGGGTCGATTCCCAGTTCACGCATAATCGCTTTCGCCGCTTCCGGGATCTCATCGCTGCGCTCTTTACGCAGGTCTTCATCGTTAGGCAACGGTTGTCCGGTAAAGGCATGCAGAAACGCTTCGCACAGCAGCTCGCTGTTGGTCGCGTGACGCAGGTTATTCACCTGACGACGCGTGCGTTCATCGGTGAGGATTTTTAACACCTTCAGAGGAATGGAAACCGTAATTTTCTTTACTTGTTCACTCTTCTTACCGTGCTCAGCGTATGGGCTGATATATTCGCCGCTCCATTCAGCCATGAGATACCTTAATCCTCTGTTTATTAGTGAAGGGCCAGAATATTCCGCCCGGGCTATAATTGCGCGTAGTTTACCGTATGCGCGGGCTTTCTGACATGAGATAAGCCGCCGACGACGTGCGCTAATGCATATAATTTTAACGGCTATTTGCACTTTGCTCAATCTATACGCAAAGAAGTTTAGATGTCCAGATGTATTGACGTCTATTGTGACAATGATTACTCTGGAGCCTGACTTTTCACCGATTCAGCCCAGGAACTTCCCAACATGACGCGTAAACAGGCCACCATCGCAGTGCGTAGCGGTTTAAATGACGACGAGCAGTACGGTTGCGTTGTCCCGCCGATTCACCTCTCCAGTACCTATAACTTCACCGGCTTTAATGAACCGCGCGCCCACGACTACTCCCGTCGTGGCAATCCGACGCGCGATGTGGTGCAGCGCGCCTTAGCGGAGCTGGAGGGCGGCGCCGGCGCGGTGCTGACCAATACCGGAATGTCGGCGATCCTGCTGGTGACGACGGTGTTCCTTAAACCGGGCGATCTGCTGGTGGCGCCGCACGACTGCTACGGCGGCAGCTACCGTCTGTTCGACAGCCTGGCGAAGCGCGGCTGCTATCGCGTCCAGTTTGTCGATCAAAGCGATGAGCAGGCGCTGCGGGCGGCGCTGGCGGAAAAACCGAAGCTGGTGTTGGTGGAAAGCCCAAGTAATCCATTGCTGCGGGTGGTGGATATTGCGAAAATCTGTGGTCTGGCGCGTGAGGCCGGGGCAATTAGCGTGGTGGACAACACCTTCCTGAGCCCGGCGTTGCAAAACCCGCTGGCGCTGGGCGCCGATCTGGTGCTGCATTCCTGTACCAAATACCTCAATGGTCACTCCGATGTGGTGGCCGGGGTGGTGATTGCCAAAGATCCGGCAACTGTCACCGAACTGGCATGGTGGGCGAATAATATTGGCGTCACCGGCAGCGCCTTCGACAGCTATCTGCTGTTGCGCGGGCTGCGGACGCTGTCTCCACGGATGGAAGTGGCGCAGCGAAATGCCCTGGCGATCGTTGAGTATCTGAAAACCCAGCCGCTGGTGAAAAAGCTGTATCATCCATCGCTGCCGGAAAACCAGGGGCATGAAATTGCGGCGCGTCAGCAAAAAGGTTTTGGCGCAATGTTAAGCTTCGAGCTTGACGGTGACGAGCAGACGCTGCGCCGTTTTCTGAGCGGGCTGTCGCTGTTTACACTGGCGGAATCGCTGGGGGGCGTTGAAAGCCTGATTTCCCATGCGGCAACGATGACGCATGCCGGCATGGCGCCTGAAGCGCGTGCCGCCGCCGGAATTTCAGAAACGCTCCTGCGTATATCGACCGGTATTGAAGATGGTGAAGATTTAATTGCCGACCTGGAAAATGGCTTCCGGGCAGCAAACGAGGAATAAAGATGAGTGTGATTGCGCAGGCAGGGGCGAAGGGTCGTCAGCTGCACAAATTTGGTGGGAGTAGTTTAGCGGATGCGAAATGTTACCTGCGCGTCGCGGGGATCATGAAGGAGTATTCGCAGGCGGGGGATATGATGGTCGTCTCCGCCGCTGGCAGCACCACCAACCAGCTGATCAGCTGGCTTAAGCTTAGCCAGAGCGATCGCCTTGCTGCGCATCAGGTTCAGCAGTCGCTTCGCCGCTATCACACCGAGCTGATTGGCGGTCTGCTGGAGCCTGCGGCGGCGGATACGTTGATAGCCGCCTTTATCCACGACCTTGAGCGTCTGGCTGGTCTGCTGGACGGCGGGGTTTCCGAAGCGGTCTATGCGGAAGTGGTCGGCCATGGGGAAGTGTGGTCCGCGCGCCTGATGGCGGCGGTTCTCAACCAGCTGGGTATGGAAGCCGCCTGGCTGGACGCGCGCGCGTTCCTGCGCGCGGAACGCGCCGCGCAGCCGCAGGTGGATGAGGGATTATCTTACCCACTGCTGCAGCAGCTGATGGCGCAGCATCCTAACAAACGTCTGGTGGTGACCGGCTTTATCTCCCGTAACCAGGCCGGCGAAACCGTCCTGCTGGGCCGTAACGGGTCTGACTACTCTGCCACCCAGATCGGCGCGCTGGCGGGCGCCTCCCGGGTCACTATCTGGAGCGACGTTGCCGGGGTGTACAGCGCGGATCCGCGCAAGGTGAAAGACGCCTGCCTGCTGCCGCTGCTGCGTCTGGACGAAGCCAGCGAGCTGGCGCGCCTGGCCGCGCCGGTGCTCCATGCCCGCACGCTACAGCCGGTTTCCGCCAGTGATATCGATCTGCAGTTACGCTGCAGCTACACGCCGGAACAGGGTTCCACGCGCATTGAGCGCGTGCTGGCCTCCGGTACCGGCGCACGGATTGTCACCAGCCATGACGACGTCTGCCTGGTGGAGTTCCAGGTGCCGGCCGGTCACGATTTCAAACTGGCGCATAAAGAGCTGGACGCTCTGCTCAAACGCGCCCAGCTGCGCCCGTTAGCCGTTGGCGTCCATGCCGACCGTAAGCTGCTGCAGTTCTGCTATACCTCCGAGGTGGCCGACAGCGCGCTGAAATTGCTCGATGAAGCCGGTCTGCCGGGCGAGCTGCGTCTGCGTCAGAAGCTGGCGCTGGTGGCGATGGTGGGCGCGGGAGTCACCCGTAACCCGCTGCACTGCCACCGTTTCTGGCAGCAGCTCAAAGGGCAGCCGGTGGAGTTCACCTGGCAGTCTGAAGAGGGGATCAGCCTGGTGGCGGTGCTACGCGCCGGGCCGACGGAAAGCCTGATCCAGGGGCTGCATCAGTCCTTGTTTCGCGCCGAAAAGCGTATTGGCCTGATGCTGTTCGGCAAAGGGAACATTGGTTCCCGCTGGCTGGAGCTTTTCGCCCGTGAACAAACTACGCTCTCGGCGCGTACCGGTTTCGAGTTTATTCTCGCCGGCGTAGTCGACAGTAAACGCAGCCTGCTGAATTACGACGGGCTGGATGCCAGCCGGGCGCTGGCTTTCTTCAACGATGAAGCGGTGGAGCAGGATGAAGAGTCGCTGTTCCTGTGGATGCGCGCGCACCCGTATGATGATTTAGTGGTGCTGGACGTCACCGCCAGCGAACAGCTGGCCGACCAGTATCTTGATTTCGCCAGCCATGGCTTCCACGTCATTAGCGCCAACAAGCGGGCGGGCGCCAGCAGCAGTGATAAATATCGTCAGATCCACGACGCGTTTGAGAAGACGGGACGCCACTGGCTATATAACGCCACCGTGGGCGCCGGCTTGCCGGTGAACCATACGGTGCGCGACCTGATCGACAGCGGCGATACTATTCTCGGCCTGAGCGGTATCTTCTCGGGAACGCTATCCTGGCTGTTCCTGCAGTTCGATGGCACCGTGCCGTTCACCGACCTGGTGGATCAGGCGTGGCAGCAGGGGCTGACCGAGCCGGATCCGCGCGTCGATCTGTCCGGTAAGGATGTGATGCGTAAGCTGGTGATCCTCGCGCGGGAAGCGGGCTATGACATCGAACCGGATCAGGTGCGTGTGGAATCACTGGTGCCGGCGCACTGTGAAGAGGGGTCGGTCGATCACTTCTTTGAGAATGGCGAAGAGCTGAACGAGCAGATGCTGCAGCGTCTGGAAGCGGCCCGCGAGATGGGACTGGTGCTCCGCTACGTGGCGCGCTTTGATGCCAACGGCAAAGCACGCGTCGGTGTGGAAGCGGTACGCGAAGAGCACCCGCTGGCGGCGCTGCTGCCGTGCGATAACGTGTTTGCCATCGAAAGCCGCTGGTATCGCGATAACCCGCTGGTGATCCGCGGGCCCGGCGCCGGGCGCGATGTGACCGCCGGGGCGATCCAGTCGGATATTAACCGCCTGGCGCAGCTGCTGTAAGCGTCGCGTTATACTCTTGAACCAGTGAGGCCACTATTTGCGTTACGCGCCCTGCGGAATACAGGGCGCTCTGCGCAAACGCGGGTCTGTTTTCCAGCCATATTGTAAACCGTCGGCTGGCCGCAAGGTCTGGTAGAAAGGCGTTCTCTTCTGCAGTGCCGGCAAGCCGGCAGACCATTTTCTGATTCTCTTCCTGCGTCCAACGCTGCCATGAATTTTGCCACCAGCCATGATGGGTTTTCCCCTGTAGCTGCCACGGATCCGGGCTGGCTGGGTTCCTTATCTCTTCTTCCACATACCATAGATCGCCTTGCCGCTGACGAAA
Organism: Klebsiella sp. MS 92-3; assembly: GCF_000195655.1. Classification (NCBI taxonomy): domain Bacteria; kingdom Pseudomonadati; phylum Pseudomonadota; class Gammaproteobacteria; order Enterobacterales; family Enterobacteriaceae; genus Klebsiella; species Klebsiella sp. MS 92-3. Next base: position 2,439 of record NZ_GL882802.1, on the reverse strand, counting down.
AAGCGGCGCCCAGGCAACGATCGCCGCGCCGCGTAAAAAGCATTCATGCGCAATAACGTGCGTTTTCACCTCTGGAAACCGCTGGCTGAGCAGTTTGAAATGACCGTGCGCGGCGATAACCGGGCGCAATATATTGCCGCGGGCATGGCGCTTTTGCATTGCGCTGCCGTACTGGATTTCATCGAACTGACTGCGTTGTAAAAAGCGCATTTCAGTGAGAGAAATACGTTGAATAATATCGTCAGTCTCCTCCCTGTCGGCTTGTCCGCCGCGCCAGCGATAGCGTAATGATTCGCCTACCGCGAAAGCAGTGAAATTAGAGGTAAGATGAATAACATTACCGCGCACGGCATCAAAGCTTAATAAAAAATAGAGCTTTTGCCCGGCGGCATTACCCTGGAATGGCGCTATCAACGGTACGCTGCAAATACGTCGTGGGGCTTCAATTGGGGCGATGTGTGGGAATTTTGGCGTCCAGACCTTTTTACAGTGGCGGCACTGAAGGCGTTGCGTACCCTGCGGATTGCGGCCGTAGCGAATAATATCCCGCTGATAGCATACCGGGCAAAAATAGCCGTAGCGGCGGGCATGATCCGTCAGATAAGCCGCCAGCCAGGGGCGGAATTCCCGTTCGTTAAACAGGGGGGGATAGCTGCCGCAGGCTGCGCAGTAGAGCGCCGGGTAGCCCAGCCGAAAATTCGGGAAATGATACTCAGCCGCAGACGGTAAACCTAAATTACGGCAGCCAAAAGTTTTACAGGCATTAATGGTAAAGAGAGTATCCACTGGCAGGTCAATACCAACGATTTTTACAGGTCGTTAATTTTGTCCTGCTCAGGTTGCATACAACTGTGAATGTTCTCACATAAAAAAGTCTTTCAGAACGTAACTTAGCGGTTCTTTATCACTCTGAAAGGAACTCCGATGAAACTAAAAACAATGAGCGCAGCACTTCTGTTAACTTTGCATTTCTGGGCCTGCGCCAAAGATGTCACCATCATTTATACCAACGATCTTCATGCCCATGTCGAACCTTATAAAGTGCCATGGATAGCGGATGGTAAACGAGATATTGGTGGTTGGGCGAATATCACGACGATGGTGAAACAGGAAAAAGCGAAAAATAACGCGACCTGGTTTTTTGAGGCCGGAGATTATTTTACCGGGCCTTACATCAGTAGCCTGACGAAGGGCAAAGCGATAATCGATATTATGAATACGATGTCCTACGATGCGGTGACTATCGGTAATCATGAGTTCGATCACGGCTGGGATAATACGTTGCTTCAGCTTAGCCAGGCGACATTCCCGATTGTTCAGGGCAATATTTTTTATCAGAACAGCGATAAATCGTTCTGGGATAAGCCCTATACCATTATCGAAAAAGATGGCGTGAAAATTGGCGTGATTGGCCTGCACGGCGTGTTTGCTTTTAATGACACCGTTTCTGCCGCGACGCGAGTGGGTATCGAAGCGCGCGATGAGGTGAAATGGCTACAGCATTATATCGATGAACTTAACGGTAAAGTGGATCTGACCGTGGCCCTGATCCATGAAGGCGTCCCGGCGCGTCAGTCGAGCCAGGGGGGAACCGATGTGCGTCGTGCGCTGGATAAAGATATTCAGACTGCGGGTCAGGTGAAAGGCCTGGACGTTTTAATTACCGGCCATGCTCACGTTGGCACACCGGAGCCCATTAAAGTGGGTAATACGTTGATTCTTTCTACCGATAGCGGCGGCATCGATGTGGGTAAACTGGTGCTGGATTATCAGGAGAAACCGCACCAATTCACGGTGAAGCACTTTGAGCTGAAGACGCTTTATGCCGATGAGTGGAAGCCTGATCCGCAGACAAAACAGGTCATCGACGGCTGGAATAAGCAACTTGATCAACTGGTGCAGCAGGTTGTCACGCAATCACCAGTCGAACTGACCCGCGCTTATGGCGTCTCTTCGCCGCTGGGCAATCTTGCCGCTGACGCCTTGCTGCTGGCAGCAGGTAGGAGTACGCAGATGGCGTTAACCAACTCGGGCGGGATCCGGAATGAGATCCCCGCCGGGGCGGTGAGCATGGGCGCCGTTATCAGCACCTTCCCGTTTCCCAACGAGCTGGTCACCATGGATCTAACCGGGAAGCAGTTGCGTAGCCTGATGGAGCATGGCGCCGGGTTGAGCAACGGCGTGCTGCAGGTCTCCCGGGGACTGGAAATGAAGTATGACAGCAGCAAACCTGTGGGCCAGCGCGTTGTGTTATTCAGGCTAAACGGTAAACCGATTGACGATACGACGGTTTACCATATTGTCACCAACAGCTTCCTTGCAGATGGCGGCGATGGTTTTGTCGCGTTTACCGAGGGGCAGGCGCGTAATACCTCCGGCGGCTATTACGTTTCAAATGCGGTCGTAGAATATTTCAAAGCCGGGCAAAAGATAACGGAT
>NZ_GL882801.1:3971-6241 GCF_000195655.1 Klebsiella sp. MS 92-3 | reverse complement strand
GGGCAAGGCATCGCCGCCGCCCGGCATAAAGGCAGGTGCAGCGCCTGATAGCGGTTGCCTCGCACCCGCTCAGCGACAGTCGTCGACGGCGACAAACTGGCCATGCTGCAGGGACTGAACCGCCGCTTCGGCAATGGCCTGCGCCTGCAGGCCGTCCAGCAGGCCGGGCAGGTCGGCGACGGTTTCACCATTCAGGGAGCGAATAAAGGCGTCAAGATGCTGGTAATAAGATCCCTGTACCCGGCTGAACCAGTCCGGCCACAGGCCCGGCTCAATGCGCTGATTGCCGCGCCACAGGGTAGGGCCCGCCGGCGACTGGCTACCGGACTCCAGCGCGCCTTCGGCGCCCAGCAGGGTGATCCGTTCATCGTACCCGTGGCCGGTGCGGCGGGTATTGTCCAGCTGCGCCAGCGCGCCGCCGCGCATCTGCATCATCAGGATGGAGGTGTCGACATCGCCAAATTCGGCAATGTCCGGCAGGGCCAGCGCCGCGCCCATCGCTGCTACGGTGCGCACTTCATCGCCAGTGAGAAAGCGCAGGAGATCGAAGAAGTGGATCGCCTGATCGCGCATCTGGCCGCCGGAGCTGCGCAGATAGTCGAGCGGCGGCATGCTGGAGGCGCGGCAGACCATCTGCACCAGCTCGACCCGGCCGATAAGCCCTTGCTCCAGCTGGCGGCGGAGCTGCTGATGGCTGCTATCGAAGCGCCGGTTAAAGCCGACAGTGACCGGCACGTTCAGGGGGAGCACCCGCTCCACCACCTCACGGGCGCGCGCCAGGGAGAGGTCGATCGGTTTTTCGCAATAGACCGCCTTGCCCGCCCTGGCGGCGGCTTCCAGCAGTTCGGCATGCGACGGGGTTGAACTGGCGATCAGCACCGCGTCGATGGCGTCGCTATGGATCGCCTCGCTCACGGTCACCGCCCGGGCGCCATAGCGGGCGGCCAGCGCTTGGGCGCGCTCCGGGGCGGCATCGGCCACCATCGTCAGCGCACTTCCTTCATGACGGGCAAGACTGGCGGCATGAACCTGACCGATAAAACCACTGCCTACCAGGGCAAAACGTTTGCAGATCATTTTTTTCTCCAGAATGGCGAGGGGACGCTGCCACCATAATCGGTTTGCTAAACTCACTGACACTGCCGTTTTGATGGATTTCCATCATGAAGAGAGGGGCGATGAAAAACATTTCACTGGCGATGCTGGCCAGACAGATTGGCGTCGGCGTGGCCACCGTTGACCGGGTGCTGAACGAGCGCGGCGGCGTATCGCCGCAGACCACGCGCAAAGTGCTGCAGGCGGCGCGCGAGGCGGGGCTGAAGCGGATCCTGCCGGAGGAGCACCGCTTTCCCTGGCAGATTGAGGTCTTTCTCAGCAGCAATGACTCGTTCTTCTTTCCGCAGCTGGCGCAGGATTTTGCCGCCGTGGCGGATAGCCTCGGCTATCGCCGTCTGACCTTGCACCGCACCTTTGTCCCGGAGTCGCAGCCGACGACGCTGGCCCGGCGCATTGCGCGCAGTTGCCAGCAACGTCAGGGGATCATCGTCTTCGGCAATGACCATCCCGCGGTGCATGACGCGCTGCGCCGCTGCCGGGAGGCTGGCGTCCCGGCGATCACCCTGGCGACGGACCTGCCCGGCGCCGACCGACTCTGCCACGTGGGGATCAATCAGCTGCAGGCTGGCCGCACGGCGGGGTTAATGCTGGGGAGAATGACGCCGCGGCCCGGCGAGGTGCTGATGGTCAGCGGCCGGCAAGATTACAGCGCGCATCGCCTGCGCATTCAGGGGTTCCGCGAGGTGCTGAGCCAGCGCTTTCCCCACCTGCAGCTCAGCGACGTGCTGGCGGGCGAGGAGCGGCGGGAGCAGATCACCCGCCTGGTGGAGCAAGCCCTGTGCCGCAGCCGGAATATTGTTGGGATCTATAACACCGGACTTGGCAATACCCAGATTGCCGAGGCGCTGGCCCGCCACCGCCGCGAAGGCGACGTCTGCTGGATCACCCATGAGCGTTACAACACCACCCGGCAGCAGCTGGCGAAGGGCAGCCTGGCGTTAACGCTCGATCAGAACACCCGCCAGCACGCCCAGCTGGCGATCGACCTGATGCTGCGCCATCTGGAGTCCGGCTACCAGCCGCAAACCTATGCCGACGGTAAAGTCGACTTTATCCTCTACAGCGCCGAGAACGTGGACTAAGGCGTGCGGCACCTCCCTTCCTGACAACACGGATTTCCCCCCCCCCGGGGGGGGGCCCCCCCCCCCCCCCCC
>NZ_GL882801.1:0-3868 GCF_000195655.1 Klebsiella sp. MS 92-3 | reverse complement strand
AACGCAAAGATGGATCGGGCAAATTGTTGTCTGCTTCTCATTTTTCGCTCATTTATGCGGCAATGTTAGATGTCTGTCAAAATTCTGTTACTGCATAGTTTTAAAATTTTCATTTCAGTTATTTACTTATAAAAGTTTCAAATGTCTTGTTAATGAAATAAATGGTCTGAAATCCAGGTTGCGGCGTAAATGGACTGATGTTTCAAAATAGTGATAATAAAACAGCCGTTATTTGTGATTTAGATCACGATGGAGTGCGAGAGGTGCCGCAGCGTCGTCGATATACCAGCAGACATTTGCCGCAACGTAACTGAAATTAATTTTTCATTTTGTTTCATTCACCGGCGTACCTACAAAATCAAGGATCAACTATGAATATTAAGAAAACGATTGTTGCCTCTTTGTTAGCCTGCATGCTGCCTGCGGTGGTTATGGCAAAAGATGTCTCCATTGGCGTCTCGATGGCGCTGTTTGACGATAACTTCCTGACGATCCTGCGTACCTCGATGCAAAAAGAGATGAAAAAAGATGGCGTTAAATCGCAGATCGAGGACGCGAAAGGGGATGTCTCCCAGCAGCTGCAGCAGGTGCAGAACTTTATCGGCCAGGGGGTGGACGCCATTATCGTCAACCCGGTGGATACCAACGCGGTGAAACCGATCATGGATCAGGCCACCAAAGCCGGGATCCCGCTGGTGTTTGTGAACCGCCGTCCGCAGGCGGAGCTGACCGACAAGATGGCCTATGTGGGGTCGGATTCCATTCTTGCCGGCCGTCTGCAGATGGAAGCGCTGGCGAAAGCGATGAACGGTAAGGGCAATGTGGCGATCCTGCTCGGCGACCTGGCGAATGAATCCACTCGCGACCGCACCAAAGGGGTGGAAGAGGTGGTAGCGAAATACCCGAACATCAAAATCGTCCAGAAGCAGACCGCGAAATTTACCCGCAATGACGCAGTGGATGTGGTCAGCAACTGGATGACCAGCGGTGAGGATATCCAGGCCATCGCCTCCAACAACGATGAAATGGCGATCGGCGCCCTGCAGGCGCTGGGCAAAAACCCGAACCATATTCTCATCGCCGGCGTGGATGGCACCCCGGATGCCCTGCAGATGCTGAAGAGCGGCAAGATGATCGCCACCATCTTCCAGGATGCGAAAGGCCAGGGTGAAGGCGCAGTCGACGCGGCCATCAAGCTGGCGAACGGCGAGAAAGTGGAAAAAATCATCGATGTGCCGTATCAGCTGATCACCAAAGAGAACATGGCTGAATTTACCAACCGTAATCAGAAATAGTCCTGGCCAACCTGTGGTACGGAGGTGGATGTATGAACGCTTTTGCCCTTGAAGCCGAAGGTATCAGTAAGTTCTTCCCCGGCGTGAAGGCGCTCGATAATGTCTCATTGCGCGTGCGTCCGGGAACGGTGCATGCCCTGATGGGCGAGAACGGCGCCGGTAAATCCACGCTGATGAAATGCCTGATCGGTATCTATCGCCCCGATAAAGGGTCGATTCGCGTCAAAGGGGAGCCGGTGGAGTTTACCGACACCATGGATGCGCTGCGCTCGGGGATCTCGATGATCCACCAGGAGCTCAATCTGGTGCCGCATATGACGGTGGCGGAGAATATCTGGCTGGGGCGCGAGCCGATGAAGTACGGCTTTGTCGACCACGGCCAGCTGACCCGCCAGACCCAGGCGCTGCTGGATAAGCTCAATATCCGCTTAACCGCTGACCGGCTGGTGGGCGACCTGAGCATCGCCGCCCAGCAGATGGTGGAGATTGCCAAAGCGGTCTCATGGAACGCGGATATTGTGATCATGGATGAGCCCACCTCGGCGCTGACCGAAGGCGAGGTGGCTCACCTGTTCACCATCATCCGCGACCTGCGCGCCCAGGGTAAAGCGATCATCTATATCAGCCACAAAATGGATGAGATCTTTGCCATCACCGATGAGATCAGCGTCTTTCGCGACGGCACCTGGGTGGGGAGCAAAAACACCACCGAATTTACCCGGCAGTCGCTGATCACCCAGATGGTGGGCCGCGAATTAACCCAGCTGTTTCCGAAATTTAATAACACCATCGGCGAAGAGGTGCTGACGGTGCGCAACCTGACGCGTCAGGGCGTGTTCCATGACGTCAGCTTTAGCGTACGCCGTGGCGAAATCCTGGGCGTGGCCGGGCTGGTGGGCGCCGGGCGCAGCGAGGTGATGGAAAGCCTGTTCGGTATGGAGCGCTTCGACAGCGGCGAAGTGCTGATCGACGGGGCGCCGGTGACCATCGATTCCCCCTCCGTGGCGATTGAAAAGGGGATGGCATTATTAACCGAAGACCGGAAAAAGTCGGGCCTGTTTCTGGTGCTGTCGGTGCTGGAAAATATGAGTATCGTCAAAATGCCGGAATATATCGGCAAGAGCGGTTTTGTCCAGCACGTGAAGATGGCCGAAGACTGCATGGAGCAAATACGCCGGCTCAATATTAAAACGCCGACGATGGATCAAATTATTAATAACCTCAGCGGGGGGAATCAGCAAAAAGTCCTGATTGCGCGCTGGCTGTTAGCGCAACCGAAAATCTTAATTCTCGATGAGCCGACCCGCGGTATCGACGTCGGGGCGAAGGCGGAGATTTATCATCTTATCAGTGAACTGGCGAATCGGGGGGTGGCGGTGATTATGGTCTCCTCTGAACTGCCGGAAATCCTTGGCATGAGCGATCGGGTCATGGTGATGCATGAAGGTCGTATCACCGGCATCCTGGAAAAAGACGAAGCCGACCAGGAAACCATTTTGTCGTTGGCATCCCATTGAGGCACAGAGAATGAGTAATATGAAATTAACGGCGGCTCCGGCCAGCGAGGGTTCCTCCTTCTTCGCTAATTTGCGGCATAAAATGCCGAAAGATACCGGCATCTTTGTGGTGATGCTGGTGATTGCCCTGACCTTTGAAATCGCCGGCTGGTATGTTCGCGACCAGTCGTTCCTGCTCAATACCAACCGGCTGGTGCTGATTGTGCTGCAGGTGGCGATTATCGGCATCATCGCCGTGGGCGTCACCCAGGTGATCATCACCACCGGGATTGACCTCTCCTCCGGCTCGGTTATTGCCCTTGCGGCGGTGGTGGCGGCCAGCCTGGCGCAAACCTCCGATAGCCTGTCGCCAATGTTCCCGGCGCTGGTCAACCTGCCGGCGGTGATCCCCATTTGCGCGGGGATCGGCGTCGGCCTGCTGTGCGGCCTGACCAACGGTTTCCTGGTGACGCGGACCGGTATCCCGCCGTTTATCGCCACCCTCGGGATGATGGTTTCGGCGCGCGGTCTGGCGCAGTATTACACTCAGGGCAACCCGATCAGCTTCCTCTCCGACAGCTTTACGGCGATAGGCCAGGGTGCGATGCCGGTGATTATCTTCTTCGTGATCGCCGCCGTGTTTCACATTGCGCTGAAGCATACCCGGTATGGCAAATATGTGTATGCCATCGGTGGCAACATGACCTCGGCCAAAGTGTCCGGCATCAATGTGAATAAATATCTGGTGATCGTCTACACCATCGCCGGGGCGCTCTCCGGGCTGGCGGGGGTGGTGCTGGCGGCGCGCGTCAGCAGCGGCCAGTCGAGCATGGGGATGTCCTACGAGCTGGACGCGATTGCCGCCGCGGTGATCGGCGGCAGCAGCTTAATGGGCGGAGTGGGGCGCATTACCGGCACCCTGATTGGCGCGATGATCCTTGGCCTGATCAAAAGCGGTTTTACCTTTGTCGGCGTCGATGCCTATGTGCAGGATATTATTAAAGGCATCATTATCGTTGCGGCGGTAACCATCGATATGCGTCGCAACCGGAAAAAACACTAATCTTATCAACGGGC
>NZ_GL882800.1:107578-109890 GCF_000195655.1 Klebsiella sp. MS 92-3 | reverse complement strand
GGGCGCTGGTGGCTTTATAGCGGAAACAAAAAAAGCGCCATTTCTGGCGCTTGTCTGGTTACTTGCTGAAGCTGGTGGCGATGTGGTTAAACAAATCATTTTTAATAAACTTGAATTTAGCCATGCCAAATTCAGATTTTCCGCCATCTTTGATCGCTTCCACGATTCCCAAATCGCGGAATAACTTGATCAGCTGATTGGCTTGTGTGTATGTTGCATCTGGTTTCATCTCGTTTTCTTGTTTTGCTTTGTTCATGATCTTGAAAACGTCGCCATTGCTGAACGTTGTCGGATCTTTCTTGATGATCTCAATCATCGCGAAAACGCGTGAGTTAGTAGAAAGCGCGCTATTGAATACACATTTACCAGAAGCCATGGAAGCCATCAGATACGCCAGTTTTTCGAGTGCATAGCTATTCGCTAACGTTTCACGGAAAAACAATTCAGGATCTTTTTTCGCGATTTTAATGGAGAAGTAAAAAACACCACATTGTTTTTCGTCGCGCATCGCTTCCAGAATGTTGTTATCAAAGTAAGCGCTTTTTGTTTGCGCAGCACGCAGATCCGCTTTGTCCTTCTTGGTATCCATACCAGCAGAGAAACGCTCGTTAAATTTGATTTCCATCGCTTTCGCGCTTGCGCTCAATTCTTTTGATACAACGATTGCAGCATTCAGGACGTCGGATTTTTTGAGATTGTTAAGAGTAGTCATTTTATTTTCCTTTATTTAAATTGATTGGCTTTCGCCAGATTCGAAACGTTTATTTGTTTGTGTCGTTTCGTTGGGTTCCATTATCGACGTATGAAAATTTTACGCAAGCTTTTTTTTAATGAATCGCAAAAAAGTAAAGTCTTAGAAAAAAACGCGTATAGCTGGAAGGTGTTCCCTAAATAAATAACCAAACGAGGCTTTTACCCTTATATATAACGTGAGGCTCGAGCGGTAAGATTTAATTAATTAAAGGGAGGTCATGCATATAAAAATACCGACACTTGGTCGGCATTATTACCTTATAGATTATTTTTTCCCGTAGGCATCATACCAGTTTTGTATGATTAAAGTATCCGTCTTGCTGTAGATGCAGACATCACTACTCACGTCATCCCCGCAGTTGGCTGCGGTCTCTCCAACCATTCTCGACATCTCTGCGACGGCCGATATAATCGAATAGCACTCACTTCTCCTCTCTGGATCTGTGCAAATGGTGGCGGATACATTCGTGAGGACTCTCGCCATTCTAGGCCCCTCACTTGCGAATGATGATGAAGTGAACATGGCGCTTGAAAGAATAAGATATGCTGTGATGGCTTTATAAGTCATTTTCATTCCTGAGTTCGTTAAATGGGGGTAATTCGGTCAACCCAATCATAGAAAATCTGGATGAGATTTCCCTCTGGCAACCTTACACCTACTGATTGTTCATTCATGCCTGTAGACACGCCTTCGATGACTCGGTTGTCTGAGAGATAGACCCTTATGGACTTTCCCTGCTGGTGGGCGTACCGTATGACCTGAAAGAAGTCGCGACCCGATCGCTTGTAGCCCGCATCCTCCAAATCACCTCGTCTTATCGTCAACTGACCCTTATAGGCTGTGTCGACATCTGAGACTGCGATTCTCTCTGCTGTGATTATGTAGTCGACAGGGATGATGACGCGATTAGCCTTATGGTCATCTGACACCGGGCTTAAATAGACACGGTACGATTTTAAGTCGAAGCCAGAGACAATCATTTGAAAAGTCATCTCGTTAGCGGTGACAACTCTTACACCTAATTTTCGCCTCTGGGCGTCTTTGAAATACTCCAGCGTGGATGCTAGGTTTCTCTCGGACTCGGCATTTATGCCGTAAGTAAAATCGGTACGAGTATTCATTCTCTATAACCAACTATTAAACTAAATTCAAAGCACGCCCGAATGGACGCGCTGTTATATATTTTATTTCTTTTTGTTGTTTCTTTCCATCTGCTTTAAGATTTTTAGATCATCATCATTCATTTCTGAATTAAGAAAAACCTGAACGATATCGTTTCTGACCTTGTCACCAAAAATGTCAGACAGGTCTTTGCTTAAATATTCAACGTTAAGGTTTTCAAGAAGGTGATTTATAATACCGGTTTTTGATAGCTTTAGGTTTTCTGCCCGCAGCAGATATTGAAGCTTCAGCAGTCGTCTGTCAGCTTCTGGTGTGAGTTTGAGATGACAGCTAACCGTCTTCTCGGTCTTGGGCGTCTCACCTTGTTGTTTTGTAATGGTTTCAGGCAATTTACTATCCATATACTCTTTCATACACATATCCCCCAAAACCCCCC
>NZ_GL882800.1:87772-107454 GCF_000195655.1 Klebsiella sp. MS 92-3 | reverse complement strand
GGCGGGCAACAAGTTATGACGCAAGAATCGAGAAGTCGAATTTTCCGTCAATGTCCAGTACACCCTCCGCGAAGCCTGGTGTAGTGGTGATGATATGTTTTCTCTCGTAAGAGTGAGACATCAGGTGTTTGTTTGATGTATCCAGAAAATCAGCAATGAAACACACGTTCGCCTTTCCCTTTTTCTTACGAAGACCACGACCAACACGCTGTCGCAGCTCAACTTCGGCTTTGCCACCGCCAGCAATGATAACAGCTCCAACGCTCGGAACGTCTACGCCGACGTCCAGTATTGTAGAGCCGATAAGAACATCGATTTTTCCCGAAGCCAGTTCTGCCAGTTTGGCAGATCGAGTCGCGGCCGATGACTTGCCGTTGATAAAGCTCGCCACCAGCCCGCGCTCTCCCAGCATAGCCTTTAGAATCTGCCCATGCCGTTCATGTCTGACCAACGTCATGCAGCTCAGATTGTGACGCTTAAATTCTTCAGCGGTATCCACTATAGCTCGGTTTCTGGCAAGATTATACGTGATACCTAGCTGATAAGCTTTCTGGTACGCGGTCGACATACTAACTCGGAAGTTAACATGTTTTCCTGTTAATTCCTTGTTTAGAAGCTCGATATCTGGAACGTAACCGATTTTACGATAAAGGAAAACTGGTTTTGCTAAAATACCCTTATCAATCAGATATTTTTCAGACACTTTGATTTCTATTCGACCAGATACAGCCATAAGACGCATGTTGGCCTCAGTGCTATCTTTCATGAAAGGCGTTGCAGTCAGCGCGAGACGATAATCTGCGTTTTTACAGAGACGCGCGATTTCGTAGAAACTCTCGCCGGATGCCTCATGGGCTTCTTCGAGGATCAGCAGTGAGACCTTGGATAGCATTTGCTTTATGAGTTCGCGACGTCGGAGATGAAATTCTTTCTTATCCTTTGACAAATCCGCGGCCGGCTCGCTCAGGAAGCTGGATAATGTCTGGACAGTTGCCACGTTGATGAATCGGGAAAACTTCAATTCACCAGATCCAATGACACCAACCTTTTCATTTTTAAGCCATGGCTCGCCATGGGCGGCTCGATAATCGATGGATTCCTGAAAATTATCAGCCATCTGGAACATTAGCATCGAGCGGGTGGTGATAAACAATGTCATCCTGCCGATCCTCGCTGCGGCTTTGCACGCGATTTGCGATTTCCCGCCACCGGTAGCCACTTGAGCAATCATTCCACCAAACCGAACCAGACGCTCGCAGGTTTCATCCTGATAGGCATAATCCGGGTTGTAGGGGAAAGGGCTTACGACGGGATTTGGGGCGCCGAGAGGTTTGGTAAGCTCTTTCCTCACAAGCGCACATTTAATGCCCAACCGACCAAGATCTGCAGCAACGGCACGAGCGAACCCGGCCGGAAATACGCCATTGGCCCAGCTGAACATTGAACTTTGACCGTTCCAGCCACTGTCGCCGCCACTGTATCTGCCCCCATCCACCTCGTAGCTGAGCATTTTCTGTATTTTCAATTTCACATCGTCATTTGCTCCCTTGACGATGGCATTGACTGCGTCAAACACGATTCTGACTGTCATTTTTTGATTTCCTTCGTGCCTTATTTGTGTTAATTGGGTATTCTATGTAAGTAATCATTTATTATATGGATTGTATCAAAAATATGGACATTAAAATCAGTATTTTGACGGTGGAGACGGCGCTGCTGAGGCCGAATCCCTGGAATACAAATGTGGTTGGCGCTCGAAACTTCGACAAACTGAAAAACTCAATCGACCGACTTGGCTTTTTTAAGCCGATTCTGGTTCGCGAATTGTTGGATGGTACTTACGAAATCCTCGGCGGGGAGCACCGGTGGCGTGCTGCCATTGAGCACGGCATGGCAGCCGTTCCAGTCACCTCCGTCGGTGTGATTGACGACAATACCGCCAAGCAGATGTCACTGGTTGATAATGAGCGCTACGGTGAAGATGATGCCGTCGAGCTGCAGCGCCTTATTGAGAGTATTCAGGCTGAAATTGACTATTCACTGGCAGACATCGCCCCGTATGACGAGGAAATGACTGAAACGCTGGCGCGTGAGTCAAGTGTCGATCTCGAAGAGTTGAGTATGCTGGGCGAGGAAGAAGACCATGCCGCCGAGCCGGATGCTCGCGAGAAGAAAGAGCGTCTAGGTGTTGAGCACCAGACCATGCGCTTCAAAGTGTCATTTGATACAGCAGAGAGCGTGACAGAAGTCATCAAAACTATCATCCGAGAGCAGGGGATTAAAACCGGCAGCGAAATGGAAGACGCTGGCGAGGCTCTGGTGTGGCTAACTCAATATTACAAGGACGTAACCGATGAAAAAGTCGTTTGAGATTCAGTATCTCGACCCGCGCACTCTCATTCCGTATGAGAAAAACGCCAAAAAGCACGATGAGCGCCAGATTAAAGACCTGGCTGCAGCCATCGTCAGTCGTGGATTCGACCAGCCAATCACCGTTGACAAGCATCGTGTAATTATTACCGGCCATGGTCGTCGCGAAGCGGCTCTGGTGGCTGGCTTAGCTCTTGTGCCTGTCATTGTTCGTGACGATCTGTCAGAAAGTGCTGTTCGGGCGAAACGTCTCGAAGACAACCGATTAGCCAGTATCGATTATGACGCCATTCGTATGCAGGAAGAGCTAAACGAACTACTTCAGGATGAAGACGTTGAGATCTACGGATTTGACGACCGGGAGTTGAAGGTGTTTATCGAAGATCTGACCGAAAAAATGGCCGACGATACGTTGATTGACGACTTGAACGAAGAGGCTGAACGTCAGCGCGAAGAGCATAAAGCGATAACGGAAGAAGTTGCTGGTGGCCGAACTCGTATCATCGACATCTTGGGTTTCAAAGACATCCCGACCAGTTGCGCGATCGCTGTTGGTGATTTGCTCGCTCACATGGAAGAGAAAACCGGTCTGATGGGCGAAGCCGCTTTTATTGCCTTTGCGGAGAAGATTTCCGAAGAGGTGGCCGAGTATGAGTAAGTACGTCATCAACGTCTCCTTCAACACGCGAGTCAATAAGACGATCCGCACGCTGGAGATCGCCGAATCTTTCGGGCTTGGTTTGGACGAAAAGGCGTGGACGCTTTATGACAATCTGGAACTGGATATCGAACGCGGTGACGTAGTTTACGTGACCGGTCAGTCCGGTTCCGGCAAATCCGTTGTTCTTCGTGAATTGCAGCGTCTGATGGCTGATGCCGGCCAGCGCGTTGCGTCAATTGACGACTTTGTCTTTGCTGACGACACCAACGTTATCGATCAGTTAGGGAAGACCACCAGCGACGCGCTGGGGCTGCTTTCTATGGCTGGGTTGAATGACGCCTATCTGTTCGTCAGAAAGCCGTCAGAGATGTCCGACGGCCAGAAGTATCGTCTCAAAATCGCCAAGTTAATCGAATCCGGCGCAGATGTCTGGGTTGCCGATGAATTTGGCGCGGTTTTGGATCGAGTGACTGCCCAGGTTGTTGCCTCCAATCTGCAGCGTGCCGCTCGCGCTGTCGGCGCGACGGTCATTGTTGCGACAACGCATGAAGACCTTAAAAATGCTCTGCGCCCATCAGTGCAGATCACCAAACACTACAAAGAGCGTGTGAAGGTGGATTATGAGCATTGATAACAAGGTTTTCCCGATTTATGAGGGCGCCCAGCTGAGGCGCCGTTTTACCACTGAAGAAGAGTGGAAAGACTGGCTGCGTGCGCACGGTGCATATGGTTTCCGTGTGGCCCCGTATTACAGTCGCTGCGTTGTGGTATTTGGCGCAGATCGTTATGTCGAGACGATGAAGCAGCTTTACGGCGTCGACGATAGCGAGTTTATCGGCGACGCTGGTGGCTGGGGGACGGATATGGGTTACTTCGAAGCAGACCGTTCGGTTCACGGCGTTTTCCTGCCTGACGTCCGGGACGAAAAAACGTTATGGCATGAGGCGCTGCATGTTGCCATGTCGACCGCAGAATCGCACGGCGTTCATTTGGTCGATCAGGAGGCCATTACCTATCTGCAGGGGTACATCGCCGAGAAGCTGGATGCTGCATTCAGACAATTCAAGGCTGATAAAAAAGCAGGTGGCTTACCTCCAGTAGAAGCCATCGTGACCCGAGATCCGCATTCCATCCGTCGCGGAGTTTATGGCAGTGTCAAGAAGGTGGTGAAGAGATGACCGACATCATTATCAAACGCCACCGGCCTGAAGAGTTCCCGCGCCACCTGGACTTCATGGAACGCATAGTTGTGAAGAAAGGCACGGTAGACGACTGGAATACGTTGAAAGGCTTGCATTACAAAACTGACGGTAAACCTTTTGCCCCGTCTTATTACCGAGCTGAGCTGGACGGTCGTCTCATCGGTGTTCTGGTCATGGCTTACCCGAAACTTCTACTGGCGCCGCGTCATCGCATGTTCCCGGATATCAAACCGACATCAAATACGCGTGAGGCGAACCAGATTTGGGGTAAGCGTGTGAATCAGGAATTCGCCGTTGTCAGCCGTCTGGTAGCCGATACGCAGTATCGTGGTCTGGGCTTATCGTATCGTTTCATGAATATGGTTTGTCGTATGCACGACAAGCCGATCCTCGAAATTCAGTCGTCAATGAGCAAGTACAACCCGTTCGCTATGAAAGCAGGGTTTAAGTTCATCAAACCAGAAAGACCAAAGTCCTACGAAAGCGCTCTGAAAGTCTTCCAGCGCCATTTTAGAGCTGACCCTGGTGATAACGAGTCTGTGGTGAAAGAACTGCTGAGAATGGCGGAGGGGCGCAGGAAACGTGCATTGCATGATCTGGTTGCGAACTACCACAAAAATTCGTCGCTGGCGAAAGCTGGACGTAACCGCGGGACGACTGTTCAGGACATTGCAGACACACTGACGGACGAAGCGAGCATTGTGAAGCTTCTGAAGGATATTCACACGCTGAGTTTCACCAGTCCGCTCTATGGAGTGTATCGGAACCCGGATTTTGGACGTCAGCTGCCTGACGCTCTGCCACTTCTCGCATTTGATAACCAGCCGCTGGATGCGCCGCTGGATTTAACGAAAATTTTGTAAGGACACACTATGAACCTGACTTCTAAACAAAAAGACGTCATCAAAACCTTGAATCTCGGCTATGAGCGTGGACATCTTCTCGATCTGGACGAGCTGCTGGAGATTTTGCCCTATCGCACAACGAAACAGAGCATTCAGTTTTCGCTGCGTGCGCTGATCAAGAAAGGTCTGGTTGAAAAGCACGACTGTCGGCCGCGGGGCGAAACGCTGCATCAACGTCGCACGCTGGGGTTGACTATTCTTGGTCGAGCAAAAGCGAAAATGCTGCTGGGGTAGTTTAAATGCCTGATTCTGTATGTTTTTAAAAGAAGAACTTCAGAATATATAAATATATAGGAGCCAGGCTCTCTTTTTAGTGTTTTTTGTGTGTTTTTTAAACATATAACCACCAGAAAACAAATTGTTTTAAGGCGTCAGGAAGATGCCGAGTGGTAGTAGAGGGAACTATGACAGAATCCGCAAAAAAACCGCGCCTGTCTCCGGCGCAATGGGCAGAGATTGAGGTTAAGTGGCGCTCAGGCGAATACACCCTATCGATGCTCGAAGAAGAGTACGGGACTCGCTCTGAGACGTTCTCGCGGTACTTCAAAAAGAAAGGTATCGCTAAAGGCTCAGACAGTGTCGGGGAGATGATCCGCGAATCGCTAAAGTCGGATGCGGAAATTCGTGCGCGAGCGCGAGCGCAAAAAGTAGAAAGCAGGAAAGAAGAATATGACAAGTGGGCAATATGGCTGAGCGGTCTCACCATTAATCAGATCGCCACCGCCAAGAAGGAGGGTCGCTCACTTAGTTTAGTTGAAGACGATATCAAGGCTCTTCAGCGTGCTGCCGCTGTCGTTCAGAAGTGCTTCGACGTGTCGAGCCGCGCTCTCGGTCTGGAAAAAGATGACGTTATCACTGACGAAATCCCGAATCTTGTGTTCGGCGAGCTGACTTCAGCCCAGGTAGATGAGCTTAAAAAAATGGACGAGGACAACCTTGTCGATGAAGAGGATCTGTACCTTCCTGATGTAGACGATGAGGGGGAGGAATAATGGCTATTCCATCATCCCTGAGTCTGGTTCAGTTGCATTCGGGGCAGATGAAGGTCTTCAAGTCTCCACATCGTTTTAAGGTTGTTTGCGCCGGTCGACGTTGGGGTAAATCTCGTCTGTCGATCTCCAAAATTATCAAAGCCGCCGCTGCCGATCGTAAGCAGCGCGTTTGGTACGTCGCGCCGACATACCAGATGGCACGTCAGATCCTGTGGGACGACCTGCAGGAAGTTTTGCCTCGCAAATGGATTGCGAAAAAGAACGACACTACGATGACTATCGTCCTGAAAAACGGTAGTGAAATCGCACTGAAGGGTGCAGATAAGCCGGATACGCTTCGCGGTGTTGCGCTGAACTTTGTCGTGCTTGACGAGTTTCAGGACATGAAGCCGGACACCTGGTACAAGGTGCTTCGACCGACGCTGTCATCTACGCGCGGCGGTGCGCTGATCATCGGTACGCCAAAGGGGTTCTCTGAGTTCCATAAGCTGTTCATGATAGGTCAGAACCCTGAGATGCAAGCGAAAGGCTTGTGGAAGAGCTGGCAATTTGTGACGGCGGACTCCCCGTTTGTACCAGACAGCGAAATCGAAGCGGCGAAGAACGATATGGACCCTAAATCGTTCGCGCAGGAGTACCTTGCGTCGTTCGAAAACATGTCTGGGCGCGTATATTACCCGTTCGATCGCAACGTGCATGTCAGGCCGCTACAGTTCAATCCGCGTTTGCCAATCTGGGTTGGTCAGGACTTCAACATCGACCCAATGTCCTCGGTGATCCTGCAACCGCAACCCAATGGTGAGGTCTGGGCGATTGATGAGGTTGTTCTGTTCTCTTCCAACACCTCAGAGGTGTGTGATGAGCTGGAGAGAAGGTACTGGCGCCAGAAAAGCCAGGTTACGGTTTTCCCTGACCCGGCCGGCGCATATCGACAGCACGCTCGCGGTGAGTCTGATGTGGACATCTTCAAGGAGAAGGGGTTCATGCGAGTGGATCACCCGAAGAAGCACCCGCCAATCGCTGACCGTGTTAACGCCGTAAACCGTCTGCTTCTGACCGCTTCAGGCGATGTTCGTCTATACATAGACCCGAAGTGCAAGCACCTGATTGAATCGCTTGAGAAGGTGATTTATAAGCCTGGCGGCCGAGACATTGATAAAACAGGTAACGTCGAGCACAGTGCCGATGCCTTGGGTTATCCAATTCACCGTCGCTTCCCGGTTAAAACTCGTGTTATTCTTGGTGGATCAAGATAAGTAAGTATTTACTAACATAGGAATATGACAAATGGAATTGTCGAACAAAATGATTCAGGATCTGGTGAATCGCCGCCATCCTGATTATGAGCTACGAAAAGCTCATTGGGACTTTATCGCAGCCACCTACGCCGGTGGCCGCACTTGGTTTAAAGATAACATCTTCCGCTACTTTAAGGAGGGTGATGCCGAGTTCAAGGAGCGTCTGGAACGCGCTTACCGGTTTAACCATACCCGCGAAGTCGTGAATCTGATTAATAAATATCTGTTCAAAGAGGACATTCAGCGCTGCGAGGATGATGCCCCGCCGTCAGTGAAGGAGTTCTGGAAGCGAGCAACCCGTCAGAATATGAACATTGATGATTTTATGGTTGAAGTAGACCTCCAGTCTTCAATTTATGGCCGTATCTGGGTGGTTGTTGATAGCACCGTATCGGGCGACATCGAGTCGAAAGAAGACCAGAAAAAGTCTGATGGCCGTGCCTATGCATATTGGGTTTCACCTCAGCAGATGCTGGACTGTGCTTGGGATGAAGAGGGGAATCTGAGTTGGATTCTGATCTGCGAAGTGAGCCGCGACGACGCTGACCCCTTCACCTCATCGGGTAAAGAGTTTCTGCGTTACCGTCTATGGACGAAAGACCACTGGTATCTTTTCCGCGAAGATCGCAAGGGGCAGCGGTCAGGTAGTAGAACGAAAGTTGTTTTGGAAGATACTGGAGAGCACGGTCTCGGCATGGTTCCTGTCTTCCCTGTTGACTGTATGGGTCAGAGCGAATCGCCGTACTTCAGTCCATCACTGATTGACGATATTGCCTATCTCGACCGGGCTGTTGCCAACTATCTGTCTAACCTTGATGCCATCATTCAGGATCAGACATTCTCGCAGCTGGCCATCCCGGTTCAGTCTCTTCTGCCTGGTGATGAGAATCACAAAAAAGTGCTGGAGTTTGGCACGAAGCGCGTTTTCACCTATGACGGCGAAAATGGCGCCCAGCCTTTCTATCTGTCGCCAGACCCAAAACAGGCGAGCATGATCATTTCGACCGTCCAGCAGATCATCAACGAGATTTATCACTCTGTTGGTGTTGCCGGAGAGCGCACGAAGCAGGACAACGCAAAGGGTATCGACAACTCCAGCGGCGCAGCCAAACTGTATGACTTCCAGCGAGTAAATAGTCTACTCATCAATAAATCGAGTCGCCTGCAGCGAGCCGAAGAAATGTTGATGACGCTGGTAACTGCATGGATGGGTGAGAAGATGCCAGAGAGCGAAGAATTGGTCACGTACCCGGAGAGTTTCGACATCCGTGGACTGGTTGATGAATTCGAAGTCGCGAGCAACCTGAAAGATCTGGAAGCGCCAGATTCTGTCCGTCGTTATCAGATGGAAATCCTTATCGATAAAATCTTCCCGAATCTTTCCAAAGGCAAAATGAAGGATATTGAGAAAGATTTATTGCAATTTCCTCCAAAAAATGACGCCTTGGCCCTTGAAAGTAAGTTAGCACTTACTTATGATAAAGATACGGCCCGAGAAAATGGGCAAGAAAAATCCCAAGGAACCGGGAAACCATCACCCAAGAAACCGGGTAATGACGAATAAAAGGATTTACGAATGAAATTATGGCAGTGGATGCAGCTGACCAATACCCATCGCGGGTATATGGATGTTGCAGGTAAAGAAGAGTTAGGTGGCGGCGGTGGCGAAGCATCTGTCGAAGACAAGATCGCCGCACCGGAAGACAAAGGCGATAAGAGCGAAACTACAGCTGACGATCTGGAAGGTCTGAGCGCTGAAGAGCTGATCGCTAAGGTTCGTGAAGAGCGTAAAAACGCCGCGTCTCTGCTGAAAGAGAGCATGAAGCGCAAGAGTAACGAGCAAACTCTGAAAGAAAAACTGGCTAAGTACGGCGATATCGCACCGGAGCGTGCGCTTGAGCTGGTTCAAGCCGAGTCCGCTGCTCAAAAAGCTCGCGAAGACGCTGAGCGTCAGGAGCTTGAGCGCCGCGGTGAATTTGACGCTGTGAAAAAGCAGATGATCGAAGCACACGGAAAAGACCTGGAAGGTCGCGACGCTCGTATTGCTGAACTCGAAGCTGAAATCGCAGGTATGAAGAACAAGTTGGTTGAGAAAACCATCGGTACTTCGTTTGGGGAGTCCCAATTCCTGCGTGAAAAAGTCCTGATGACTCCGGCAAAAGCCCGCGTTATTTACGGCTCTCACTTCGAAATTGGCGAAGACGGTCAGGTAGTTGGTTACGACAAACCAGCTGGCGCGAAAGATCGTGCGGTTCTGGTTGATGGTCAAGGCAACCCGCTGGCATTTGAGAGTGCGATTGAACGCATTCTGCGTGCTGACCCGGAGGCTGATGCTCTGTTGCGCAGTGAAGCGAAACAGGGTGCTCATTCCAAAACCACCACCAAACCGAAACTGAATACCGAAACCAAAAAGTCGACACTGGATAAGTTGACCGCCGGCATCGGTAAATTGAACAAGTAACAAACATCTTAATCATAAGGAAATGAAAGATGCCTTTACTGCGTGAAGAAGCTGAAAAGCTGAGTAATAACGAACTGGAGCAGGGCGTAATCGAGACGATTATCGACCGTGATGACCTGTTCGCAATCCTGCCGTTCTTCAAAGTGAACAGCAAAGCGTACCTGTATAACCGCGAAGCGACTCTGTCCGAAGCCGGTTTCATCGACGTGAACGAAGTTATCCCGGAAGGCGCGGCGACCTTCACCGAGCATACCGCTAAGCTGCGTATTATGGCCGGTGATGTGGACGTTGATAAATTCCTGGCTACCACCATGGATGACACCAACAGCCAGCTGGCAATTCAGATCCGCGCGAAAGTTAAAGGTCTGGCTCGCGCATTCCGCCGCAATCTGATCCAGGGTGATGAAACCGTCAACCCGAAATCCTTTAACGGCATTGCTAAGCTGATGGCTGCTGACCAGCACATCGCGGCTAACGCTTCCATGACCTTCTCCATGCTGGACGAACTCGTCGATGCTGTGAAAGATCTGGGCGCTGACTGCCTGATGGTTCGTTCCGAGCACCTGCGTGCTTACCGTGCGCTGCTGCGTACCGTGAACGCCGGCCCGAGTGAAATCATGGTCGAGAACTTCGGTCGTCCGATGCTGACCCACAACGGCATTCCGTTCATCGTGAACGACTTTATCCCGGTTACTGACGGCGCGGCTCCGATTTACTGCCTGCACATGTCCGAAGAGAACGGCCTGTCCGGTATCTACGGCGGTGACAATGCCGGTATCGTTGTCGAGTCCATCGGCACCGTTCAGGATAAAGACGCAACCCGTACCCGTGTTAAGTGGTACACCGGTCTGGTTAACAAGCATGACAAAGCCATTGCAGCTCTGGGCGGCGTTAAGATTTAATCAGATAAGTAAGTAAATACTTACTTAGCTAATGGGTGGGCTTGCGCCCGCCCTTTTTTTTTGAGGGAAGGATATGCCTGAGCAAAAAATGGAAATCACGGACGAGCAGTTCGCTAATTTCACCGGAACGATGTTTAACACGTCGTTTACCAAATCAGTGTCTGACGCGCCGATGACCGAATATCGCCAGAATCGCCTGACTGCATGTTTCAAGTCTAAGCCATACGTCGATGCAGCCGCTGTCATTCACGTCCAGAGCGTAACGGTTGCCCCGAAGACGGCGACTGTGCTGGTGGGTGATACGGTTCAGTTGGGAGGCTCTATTAAGCCTGATGACGCCACCGACCGCTCTTACCATTGGGTTACTGAAGATTCCGGCATTGCGACCGTCGATGTGTCTGGCCTGGTGACGGGTATCGCTGAAGGCAGTGTGAAGATTCGTCTGGTAGCCAATGACGGCTCTGTATTCGGCGAAGCGGCTATCACCGTAAACAATCCAGAGACAGTCCAAGTTTAACCAAAAGGGCGTCATATGGCGCCCATATTCAGGGATAGAAAATGAAAAGTGCAAAAGTGAAGTTGCTGGAATCGACCTTTAAGGGATACACCGGTCTGCTTTGTGGCGTTCAGTTCGAAGATGGTGTTTCTGTCGAAGAGCTACCGTTTGTGGATCAGCAGCGTATCTGCGCGTCGATGCGTGCGGAAACCGTTGATGGCCGCAATGTTTCGGCAGCTGGCGCTTATAGCGAGCGATACTCCGTTAATGCTGAGGCCGTTAAGGAATATGCCGCAGAGCCAGTGACCAATCTCGTTCGCGGTACTGTCGAGCCTGGTGTTCAGATCTACACGCGTGAAGAGCTTGAGGCTGTCGCTGATAGTGAAGGGATCGCGGGTCTGCGTTTGATTGGTGGGGTAATGGGCGTGAAGGCCAAAGGCATCGTAGAGATGATTGACGGCATTCTGAAAGCACAAGGCGGCGTGTAATGGAGCAGCTTGGCGTTTATAAAGACGGGGATGATGTCACGTTACGCTTTTCTCTCGATGTGATGAGCGCTACCTCAGCCAGTTACTCTGTGAAAGACGCCAGCGGAAATATCGTCACGTCCGGCGTCGATGTCCCTGTCTCTGATGGGCAGATGTTCGTCACTGTCACTGTCCCTGGGGCGATTAACGCTCTGGGTGAGCGTGAACGCGATTTGCGACGCGTTACGCTGTCAGTTGATGCAGGTGGCGCTTTCATTACCAAAGAGCAGCAGTACATCGTTTTACGCAGTTTTGAGCTGTCTGTCCCGAAGCAGTCGTTTATCTCCATTGGCGAAGCGCAGCTGCAGGCGATCGACATGCTTAACGGCGGAAGTTTGCTAACCGGTGGCGAAGGGGACTTGCGACGCCAGCTGATAGAGGCGACGAAGCGCATTAAGTCGATGTCGTTTTCAATTCGTCGGATCTACGACATGGATTGGGATGACTATGATCGCCCTCAGAATATGCTTCAGACGTCGACTCTGCCTTTCCGCTGGGCTGGTCAGTACACCTCCGACATTGTTGATTGGGATAAGCTGACCGACGATGACTTTATGGAGTTTCCAGAAGCCTTTCGGAACGCACTTGCTCTGGCCGTTGTGAATGAAGCCAGTGAGATTGCCGGCGGCAGTGATATTCAGCGTGCGCGTGAGGATGGGATCGTCTCTGAGTCGATTGGTGAAACGACCATGGCTTACCGCCAGGGTAAAGGCGCTGTCTCTATTGTCGCCAAAACGACGTGGAGAATGTTGCTGAAGTACATGGATAACCGCGTCATCGTTCGCAGACAGTAAGGCGGGTCAAATGGATATTGCCTGGCAGGTTGAGGGTGCTCTGTACAAGAAGGGTGGTATGGACTTGTACGGAGAGGCGAAATACGAGTTCGCTGC
This sequence comes from Klebsiella sp. MS 92-3, assembly GCF_000195655.1. NCBI lineage: Bacteria > Pseudomonadati > Pseudomonadota > Gammaproteobacteria > Enterobacterales > Enterobacteriaceae > Klebsiella > Klebsiella sp. MS 92-3. The sequence goes on along the minus strand of NZ_GL882800.1, from coordinate 94,750 downwards.
TCAGATAAAGATGGGCGTAGTTTCGTTCGTTGACAGTATCGATAAAACGTCTGTTCGTGCTGATAGTTCCGCAAGCCGTGGCAAGGCGGAGATTGCGCTGTTTGATGCGGTCTTTATCGTGCCATTGTCGGCGCCGATCGCCAAAGAGGATGTGCTTATCGTTAACGGCAAAAAAATGCGAGTCGAAAGCATCCACCAGCGATGGGGGCTGCGCGGCCGTCCGGGGCATTATGAAGTCGGGGCGAATATATGGGTTTAAACATCAACACGCTGAATCTGAAGAAGGCCCAGAGTCGTCTCAGTAACAGCCAGAAAGCCTATAAACGCGTACTTGTTTCTGAAATGGCAAAGCTGGCTAATGTCGCTCAGAGAATGGCAAGAGCAATGGCCCCGATGGAAACCGGATCTCTTGAAAGTGCCATTTTTGCTCGCGTGGTGAAGACTGGTTACGACAGCTTGCACATCGAAATGAAGGTTGATGAAAGCCGACCAAGACAGAGCAGTGGGGCGGTGAAGGTTAAACCCGGCACTACAGTTGGTGATTATGCGATCTATATGGAAAAGCACAAATACAGCCTCGGTGCCGGTTCTATTCTGAAGCAGATGACGCAGGGGCCGGTAGATACTCGACGGGTTAACGTCGGGCGTCGGTACATGGAAAGAGCCGTCGAATACATTCGAAAGCGGTTTCCTGAAATAGTAGAAAACTCAGCCAGGAAAGCAGGGTTTATAAGGAGACGATGATGTTTGTAGAGGGTCTGGCTTTGTATTTGGCGAAGATGGGGGTTGGCAAAGTCGGCTCCACTATTTTTGCTGATGCAATGCCACAAGATGCCAAAAGCGCCGTGATGGTGACTTCACCAACCAGCGGCATTGAAGTCGATCATGAACTTGCCGGCTTCTATATGGACTCAGTGCTGATTGTTGTGCGTGATATTTCTCTATCAGCCGCACAGAGGAAAATGCAGGTGATAAATGATTTGTTTCCTGTCGACAATGTCACGTCAAAGAGTGTTTTTTTTAGGATGCTTCGACCCATGACACTCCCGATTGTGTATCCCCGAAATGATGGTGCTCTGTTCGAGATTGGGCTTCCTGTGGAATTTGCCGGGTATATGTTGTAACTTTCAGGCCGCTTTGCGCGGCCTTTAATTTTTGTTGTCTGGCCGCTCGAACTAATTGAGTATAAAGAAAAATAAATGGAGTGGTTTTAATGAAAAAAACATTCATCGCATTAACACTTTCAGTGACCTTTCTTGTCACCGGTTGCGGCGAAGACAAAATGAAGGATGAGGCTGTTGAGTTTACGAAAGAAGCGATACTGAAGAAGCTGGCAGACCCGGAGTCGGCGTCCTTTTCTGATATCAAGTTCGTCAACACTAACGCTGAGAAAACGCTCCCTATCGGCGAATATATTGTTTGCGGAAAAGTGAAGGGCAAAGATGCTCATGGAGAGGATTTTGAAACCGAGTTTTCTTCGGATTTGATGCTTGAAGTGTCAAAGTTTAATGACGAAAAAAAGGACTTTATGATCGAAGTTTTGCCTCGGTATAACTTTGACACCGGGATCATTGACCGCAGATACTATGATTATGAAATAGCCTGCTCAAAGGGTGTTGAAGCCTTCAACAAGAATCGTGAAGAAAAGTCCTCATCCAAGTAAATCCTCGTGGGGGAGAGATACCCCCACATCAAAAAGTCTAAGTTGAATTCAAACTCCATCTCGATGTTGTAATATTGAAGTTAGTAAGTATATACTTACTTTCTGTCAAGATGACAAAGCAACGGTAAAAGGAGTTTACCAACAATGGCTAATACCCATGTAAAAAACATCAAATTAGGTGCGTGTGCGGTTTCATTCGCTGGCACCGATCTCGGTTACACCAAGGGCGGCGTAGAGGTAGAAGTCTCTACTGAAACTCTGAAAGTGACCGTAGACCAGCTGGGGCAAACCACGATCTCTGAGTTGATTCAGGGTCGTAACATCAAAGTAACCGTACCACTGGCAGAAAGCGTGCTGGCGAACATGGTTAATCTGATGCCTGGCTCCACCATGTCCACCGACACCAAAACTCTGAGCATCAAATCAGCACAGGGGGTAAACCTGGTTGACGTAGCGCAGCAGCTGATCCTGACCCCGCAGGACGGCACCGACTTCATTCTGACTCTGCCGAAGGCCGCTACTGGCGGTAACTTCACCATGGCGTATAAGTCTGATGACGTTCGTGTGTTCTCTGTGGAGTTCAATGCGTACCCAGATGATACCGGCGTTTTGGGAACTCTTTCTGCCCCAAAGTAGCAGTGACGGGCGTGACCGTCGCGCCGACTTCAGTATCGGTCAAAGTGGGTGCAACAGCTGCGCTGACTAAGACGATTACCCCGTCAAACGCAGATGAGCAAGGTGGGACATGGACTTCGAGCAACCCAGCTATCGCAACCGTCGACGCCAATGGCGTTGTGAGGGGTGTAGCGACAGGTAGTGCGAAGATTACGTTTACCACTAAGGACGGCTCAATTGTGTCTTCACAAGTGACCGTAACCGTAACCGCTGCTTCTTAATAGCAGTCTGTAAGAGGGTTCAGGAGAACCCTCTGTTTAAAAGGATTTTTGAAATGACTAAGTTACTGGATCTGGATTCCATTCTTCCGCCGAAAAAAGAAATCAAAGTGGCTGGAAAAACCTATGCCGTCGCGGAAATGACTGTCGGTCTGTTCGCCAAAGTAAAAGCCTTTGAAGGCAAAGACATCGAAGCTATGTCAATGCTGGATCAGGTTGAAGCTTATGCCGAACTGGTGGCCGAAGTCATTCCTGACGTACCAAAGGAAGTGATTAATCGTCTGCGCATCCCGCAGCTGCAGCAGATCTTTTCTTTCGCCATGGAACAGGCAGAGGAAGAGAACGAAGCCGCGGCCGGAGAAGACGTAAAGTAATTTCCCGCGAAGAGGAATCCGGCGTCGTCACTGTCTCGATAGACTTCGGATTCTATTTCAGCCGAGTTATTGCTTATTACGCCATTCCGCCGCGAGAGATTCTAAAGCTGCCGCTGGCAACCTTCTGGATGCTTAGCCGCAACATAGACCGCCTAAAAGCCGAGGATGATCTGAGAGTATTCCAGGTGTCACGGCTTTCTCAGGCGGGGGCGGAAGACGCTACGGCGTTTATGGAGGGTTTGCAATACCGGATAGGAAGACCAGTCGTAACCGATAAAGTCTACGATCCATCGAAAGCAAAAGCAGACCCTGACGCCAAAGAGCAATTAATGGAAATCTTTGGAAAAATAGGATAAGGGAATGTCCGATATTGTAGATTTTAAATTGACGTTGAATGACAAGGAGTTTTCAACGTCAATTAAAAACGCGGGAAATTTGTTAGAGACATTCGGTAAAACGGCCTCTAATAACTCCAAAAAAATGTCCTCTCTTGAACGGTCTGTCGTCGCCACAGGCCGTTCGTTTTCAGTTCTAAGCGTCTCCCTTGGTAAAGGCGCGGACAAAATGGAAGACTTTGCGGCCGGCACTGAACTAGCCAGCCAAAGTCTTCGAGCCATCCGTGAAAACATCGCCGCCATCAACCGTAGTCTGTCCGTCTTCTCGACGAGAGTAGATCAGACCAGCGGTAAAGTTGGTGCGCTGACTTCTGTACTGAAGAAGGCTCAGTCTGAGCTTTTGGATTTCGCTGATTTCGCGGATCACGCCGGCAAATCTGCCAAAAGCTTCTCAAACCATGCCTCAGACATGGGTAACACCACATCGTCACTGAACCGCCGTTTGTCGAACACCAGCAAAGTATTAGATCGCTGGAAAGGGACAACTGACAAAGCGGCAGACGGGCTTAAAAACGTTCGTGACCAGATGGATGCCGTCATCGATCGCCAGAAATCACTGAGTGGGAGAATCCTTGGTGGCGGTCGAGTAGGTGGCTCTGGCGGTGGCTCTGGCGGTAGCAGAGGTAATTCGGGTGGCGGTCATGGACGCTCTGAGAACGGTTTGTTCGAAGGGCTGCGAGGCAATATTTTCCTTCTGGGGGAAATTGGCGACGCTGCTCGAACCGTTAAAGAAATGCTGTTCGGATGGCAACAGCCGCTGATCGAAGCCATGAGCAAGATGCAAAACACGCGCATCTTACTGCAGGGTCTGGAGAAGGACGCAAAGAATCCGCAGGATGCTGCCGAGAAAGACATGAACTTCATCATGGGGCTTTCGGAAAAGGTTCACGTTTCGCTCGATGCAGTATCTGATGCATTCGTGAAACTGAAGTCTGGCGGTATCGATCCAACGACGGGATCGCTAAATGCTCTGGTTAACTCCGTAGCTCAGTTTGGTGGTGATTCGGAAATCCTGAAGCGCGCGGCGATAGCGATTCAGCAGATGTCGGGCAAAGGCGTTATCTCTATGGAAGAGTTGCGTCAGCAGTTGGGTGAGGCTGTTCCTACTGCAATGCAGTCGATGGCCGACACTATGGGCGTCAGCATGGCGAAGCTCGTCAAAGACGTTTCTTTGGGAACCGTTGAGGCGAAGTCTGCTCTTGATATGCTTTTCCTCGGCATGGAGATTGATAGCGCCGGCGCGGCAGATCGTCTGTCTCATTCGTTTACCGGCGCATTGGCTCAGATGCAGACGGCATTTATGCGCTTTTCCGATAATATGGCGAAGGGCGGGTATCTCGACGCATTGTCCGATGGCTTAAAGCAGCTATCGACTTATCTAAACACAACCGAAGGTCAGTTATTCGCCTACAACTTCGGCCAGGGCATGACTGCTATCGTTAAGACATTGACGGAAATGGCCTCGTGGATTGGGAAGAATATTGAGCTGGTCAAAACCATTGCTCAAATTGTCGGCTTAGGCATGGGTTTCAAACTTTTGAAAACCATCGTTACCGGTTCACTAGGCACTGCTCTGGAGATGTTCTCTTCATTGAACAAGTCTCTTGGTCTGGCGACCAAAGGGGTGACGAGTTTCCTCTCGGTAACAGGCAAAATAGTTCAGGATATTCGCAACTTCGGTTTGTTTGCTGCTGCGGTGATTAACATCACAGAGGCCATTCGCGGCGCAAAAACTGCGTGGTTGGCGTTTACAGCTGTTTTGCAATTTAACCCTATCATCATCGGTATCACCGCTGTTGTTGGTGTTGTGGCTCTTCTGGCGTCGACGTTTGAGAGTGTTTCAGAGAAAGCATCTGATGCGCTTGAGAAGATTAAGGCCGTCCCGGAAGCGATGGGGAAAAATGAACAGGCTGCTCTTACTGCAAGGTTAAACCAGCTCGACATAGAAGAGGCGGATTATAAGCGCCGTAAGAGCATTTATATGTCTTCGACGCCAGAGCAGCAAAAAGGGTTGGCGAAGAGCGATAAGTTCAACATTGATAACATTAATGCCGGCCTGAAGGATGTGCAAAGTCAGCGTCAGGACATCCAGAACGCCATGGGTGGGGCGGTGGTTGCTGTTGCCAGTAAAGAGATTTCTCGCAACCTGCAGTCAGGTCTGAAGAAGATCGATGACCAGTTCACGAAAGACGCCGCCTCTCTTTCAAAATCTGCTAAGGATTATCGTGATCGCTCTGATGCTATCAGTAATGATAAGTCACTAAGCAAAGATGAGAAAAGTAGTCAACTGGAGAAGTTGAACGCTGACCGTCAAAAGAAACTGGTCGACGCGACTCAGAAGCGCTTAGACGGTTATCAGAATCTGGTAAAAACGCTTCAAGATCAGAAGGCCAGTGTAGAGAGTCAGCTGAAGAGTGAAAGCTTGACGGCTGAGCAGAAAAAGACGCTCGATACAAAAAATATCGCACTGTCTAAGCAAATTAACGATCTGAACAACAATCAGGTTCAGATGGCGCAAGCAGATCTCGACCGTGCAAAAAAATCGATGTCTGGTGATACGCCGAAGCTGAGCACTCAGACGAAGACGGGCGATCGCATAAAGCTTATCACGGACAACGCGGGCAAAAAGGTTGGTGATTTCGTCAATCCAGATACAGGCGAAGCGCTGCGAGACCTTCTCGGGAATGTGATCACCGGCCAGAACCAGATGAGCGTAAACCAGCGCTATCTCTCGGCTGTAGGCGATAAGAAATTTGACGACCTGAGTCGATCTGAGCAGAACTCGATTAAAAAGGGTCTTGCCGATGCGGCTAAGGCCGACAAAATCGCCGCGGACAAGCGCCTTCAGAGCGCCAATATTGCTGCCTCTAAGCAGCAAAGTATTGATGCGATGGTAGCTAAGGCCAATCAGCAGGTCGTTTCCAGCGCGAACGAGTTGGCCGGTCAGTTGGGTCTTACGTCTAAGGCAAGTGCAAGCTTCGACGAGTCGGTTAAAAAAACACTGAGTCAAATCGATAACGCGTTGAAGGATCAGGACATCAACGGCAAAGCCTTGCCGCCAAACTCTCGATTCACCGACGACCAGAAGCGCCAGATGATTCGTGATCGCGATTTCATCAAAGCCAATGCAGCGGACTACTCTCAGCGTCTTGACCGCGATTCTGCTGAACAGACAGTGTCGAAATTCACTACGACGACCAGCGGGATTATGTCGTCGGTTGATGGTGCTAATCGACAGGCTGCGATGGCTAAGTGGATGGAAGACTATCAGCGCGACATCAAGACACTTCAGAGTTATATCGCAACGACTCAGTCGGATGTAATGAAGGATGTGTACCAGCGCAGTCTGAAAGCGATGAGAGAAGGTGGTAGTCGTGCCTTTATCGAGCAGTTTGGGACTGAAACGCAGAAGATGGCGCTGGAGTACGAAGACGTCGCCGGTCAAATTGAGACCGTGTGGAGTAATGCGTTCTCCAGTATGACGGACACGATTACCGACTTCATTATGGACGGCAAGGCTAGTTTCAGTGATTTTGCAAGATCGATCGTCAAAGACATAGCCAGCATCAGGTGTTCGGAAAGCTCTTTATGATCGGTGCGCATTTCCAGCTCGATGCGGCTGTCGAGGTCGCGATCCAGCGAGCCGTCGGCGC
>NZ_GL882800.1:22184-87762 GCF_000195655.1 Klebsiella sp. MS 92-3 | reverse complement strand
GATCGATCGTCAAAGACATAGCCAGCATCATTGTTAAATCGCAGATCACTGCACCGCTCATGAATATGATGGGCATGGGAACCAACGGCGCGGGTAATACCGGTAACATTGCTGGGGCTATGCTGAATCAGGGCGTAAGTCTCGTCAGCTCCGGCGGCGCCGGTGTTAACGTGAATAACGGTGACAAATCCATTGGTCAGTCCGCGAAGGAGACCAGCGCGGGTATTAGCCAAATGAGTACGGCCACCGAGAATGCTAACAGCGGATTGTCTGGGATGGTTAGTAGCGCCTGGAATTCTACAAAGTCATTCCTTGGTCTTGGCACGGCCACGGGTAATCAGACTAAGGCAATCGGCGCCAACATTCTGACGATGAATAATCTATCTTCAGTGGCAGCAGGTTTGACGGCTGTTTTCGCTTCGATGGGGGCTAGTTCGACTTCATCGAAGGGGCGTTGGCTGAACTTTGGTATGTCCATGGTATCCGCGGCAACATCGGTCTGGGCTGGTAGCCTCGCGAGTGGTGGCAGCGGTGGCAGCGGTGGCGCAGTGGCTCACGCAAATGGAGGGGTTTTTGGGCCAAATGGAGTGGTTCCATTAAAAACTTACTCCAAGGGCGGTATTGCCACCACACCTCAACTCGCTCTGTTTGGTGAGGGTCGTGATAACGAGGCATATGTCCCGCTGCCAGACGGTCGTTCTATCCCTGTAACCATGACAGGGAATATTGGCGGCGGCGGAACAATTGCTCCGGTTGCCATCAACATCAGTGTTAATTCTGACGGCTCCAGCTCAACGTCTGGCTCGGATGCGGACGGCAAAGGTTGGAACGATGCAGCCCAACGCATTAAAAACATCGTTCTCGAAACGATTACGCAGGAAAAGCGCCCTGGTGGTTCTCTGAACAAAAACACCAACGGCAACAGGTAAAAACAAAGCCGCCTACAGGAAGTGGGCGGCATCTCAAGGAAGAGAAAAATGGCAAGACAAACCTTTAACTGGTTCCCGGATTTTGAGTCAGAGAAAACCGTAAAGCCAGAAGTGACCGTTCTGAAGTTTGGTGACGATTACGAGCAGCGCCAGTCAGCCGGTCTTAACCGCATTAAAGAAGAATGGGCGCTGACGTTTAAAAGACCTTACAGCATCGGTAATGCTATCGACGATTTTCTGACAGCTCGCGGCGCAGTTGAGTCATTTTACTGGACGACCCCGCGCAATAAGAAAATCATCTGTGTGTGTGATTCTCATACTGTTAAACGCTATCCGGGGTATTTGGAGATCAGTTGTACCTTTAGACAAGTTTTTGAATCTTGATAAGTAAGTATTTACTTATTAATATATAAGGTATCGTTTTTAACTCAAGGATGAGTATGAGTATTCGCACGGAAATTCAGAGGTTGGCGCCATCCTCCGTTATCGAGCTTTTCGAGCTTGATATGTCGGTAACAACCTCGGGCGGGAAGCTTTTCTTTCACGCCGGAACGAACAATCTCGACACATCTGTCGTCTGGCAGGGAGTTGAGTATCTACCATGGCCGATTAAGGCGAGTGGGTTCGATAAAACGGGTTCGGGTTCTTTGCCTCGACCAAAGATGACCGTCTCTAACTATGGCGGCACAATTTCAGCCGAAGTCGCGGCAAATGACGATCTGGTTGGTTGCACAATCACGCGTCGTCGCACGCTGGCTCGTTTCCTCGACGCGTCGAACTTCCCATCTGGAAACGCGACCGCCGACGCTTCTCAGCACTTCCCTGATGAAATCTGGTTCGTTGAGCAGAAGACACTGGAAACTAAAGATAGCGTTGAGTTCGAGCTGTCCAGTGTATTTGATTTGATGGGCGTTCAGTTACCTGCACGTCAGATCATCAAAAACAGCTGCCCGTGGAAATACCGCGGAGCGGAGTGTGGCTACTCAGGCCCGTACTTCGACAAGAACAACAATCAGGTCACATCGCTCAGCGACGACTACTGCACCAAGCGTCTCGATGCGTGCAAGGCCAGGCGAAACTTCTTCGCCAACGGAATCATTGCTTTTGGCGGCTTTCCGGGGGCAACGCGTGTTCAGTGATATTAAATCCATTGCCGGCTCCGCGGTGACGCAGTCGCTATATCAATGCGCTATTGCCCGTTATCCAAATGAGGCGTGCGGGTTCATCGTCCAGACATCGGGGGAGAAATATCGCTTTATTGAGGCGCGAAACGTCTCTGAAGACCCGGCCAATGAGTTTGTCATGCATCACGAAGACGTAATTGCTGCCGAAGACGAGGGCGAGGTTGTGGCTATCTGGCATAGCCACACTGATCGCCCTCCAGTGGCCTCTGACGCCGACCGCGCTGGTTGTGAGGCAACGGAGCTACCTTGGCTCATCCTCTCCGTCACGAAAAATCTTAACCCGGAGATTGATGCCGAGTTTCGTTTAAGCGAGATGGAAGTGATCACGCCCAATGGCTTTGAAATGCCGTACACCGGCCGACCGTATGTCTTTGGCATCTTCGACTGCTGGATGCTGTGTCGAGACTATCTGAAACGCGAATTCAATATCGAGATCAACGCCAACGCTCACCTGCATATCCCGTCGTGGTATCTGGGCGACGACGACATTCTCGACCTGAATTATCGCAATGAAAATCTCGTCCGTCTTGCCCATGGCGAAGAGCCTCAGAAGGGCGACATCTTCTTCATTCAGTACGGGAAGATGCCAGATCACTGCGCTGTTTACGTTGGTGACAACCGCATCCTGCATCACCAAATCGACAGGCTAAGCAGTCACGCCACTTACGGCGGTATGTACCAGAAAAATACTACGCATCATTTGCGTCATCGGGCGTTATTAACAGGGAAGGAAAAATGTCTGAATTAGTTCATGTCCAGCTGGGCGGCGCACTTGCAAACCGCTTCGGCCGACACTGGCGTCTCCGCGCATCAAATGCGGCGCAGGCCATCAACCTTATCGACGCAAACAAACCAGGCTTAAATGCCTGGATTCGTCGTAATGCGAAGGTTTACGACCGTTATCACATTCAAATCACAACCAAAAGTGGAGCCACATGGTCGGTTGACGAAACCGAATACATGATGAAAGGCGCCGGTAAGGATGTTGAGAAAATACGCATCACGCCAATACCAAAGGGACGTGGCGGGAAGACGCTTGGCTACGTTCAGGTCGCGATTGGCGCCGCGATGGTGGTCATTGGTGCATTCACAGAAATCTTCACTGCAGGCACATCCTCGGCGCTGGTTGTGGCCGGCATGAGCATGATGATGGGCGGTCTGGCTCAGATCCTATCCCCACAAGCAAAAAACCCGGAAGTGAGACAAGCGGATAACTCCGACTCGTTTTATTTCGACGGGCCTCAAAACACTACTAATCAGGGAAACCCGGTTCAGCTGAACTACGGCGAAGAAATTCTCGTTGGCTCGCAAATCGCAAGTTCCTCTATCACTATTGACCAGATTTAACGGTGGGATAAATGGAAGTTCCAAATTTCAAAAAAAGCCGTCTCTCGCAATTAGTCGCGCACGGCCTGATTATCTCAGGACGCGGCGGCAGTAAGGGTGGCGGTAGCTCAAGGACGCCAGTGGAGGCTAATGACACGGTAAACAGCCGCGCTATGGCTTCTGTATTGGATTTGCTGGGTGAGGGTGTTATCGGTGGTCTGATTGATGGGGCAAAATCCATCTTCCTGAACGACACGCCGCTCCAGAATAGCGACAATTCCTACAACTTCAGCGGTGTAACCTGGTGGTTCCGCGACGGTTCTCAGGATCAAAGTGTCATCGATGGTTTTGACTTCATTGAAACGCCGAAATCAGTAGGGCGTCAATTGAAGCAAACGAGCCAGGTTAACGTGTCTCTGGATTCTGCGGACAGCGATCGCGTTCGTGTGGTGATGAAGTTTCCTTCACTTCGCAGCATCGATAAAAAGAGCGGCGATACTAACGGTACGACAGTCCAGTTTAAATTCCAGATCGACGCAGGTAATGGCGGCGGCTTTGTTGACGTTGTTGCAGAGGGAGAATCCAACGCAACCATTTCTCTGACCGCGAAAAAGACAGGTGTTTATTACCGTAGTTATGTTCTGGACTTACCGAAGCCGGCAAAGGCATATACTCTGCGTGCCATTCGTCTGACTGAAGATCATACCGATAACAGCTATCTCTACGATGACACCTACATCGATTCGATCGGTGAGATTGTCAATACCAGCCTGAACTATCCGAACTCTGCGCTCGTTGGCCTGAAAATCAACTCAGAGCAGTTCGGTTCTTCAATGCCGACTCGTTCATACCTGATTAAAGGTTTGAAAATTCGTGTCCCGTCAAACTATAACGCTGACACGAACTCCTACGACGGCAATTGGGACGGTACATTTAAGCTGGCATCATCCTCCAACCCGGCGTGGATTCTCTTCGACTTGCTGACGAACACTCGTTACGGTCTGGGTCAGTTTGTTCAGGAGTCGATGATTAACATCGGCGAGCTGTATCAGATTGGTCGCTACTGTGATGCGTTCGTTGATGATGGCTTCGGTGGCAAAGAGAAGCGCTTCGCAATCAACACCCAGATTACCAGTCGCCAAGATGCTTATCGCGTCGTGCAGGACATCGCAGGGGCATTCCGTGGCATGGTTTATTGGGCTGGTGGCATGGTTCACATCACGCAGGATTCTCCAGCAGACCCTGTGATGCTGTTCTCCAACAGCAACGTGGTAAATGGCTCATTTGCATACAAAGGTTCGGCGCGTAAAGATCGCTATTCCGTTGCTCTTATCACCTACAACAACAAAGAGGACGGTTACAAGCAGAGCGTCGAGTATGTAGAAGATCAGGAAGCGATTAAACGCTATGGCATCCGCAAAACTGAGTCAGTCGCATTCGGCTGTACTTCACGCGGCCAGGCGCATCGTGTTGGTCTCTGGACGCTCTACACATCTCGCATGGAATCTGACGTCATCACCTTTGCAGTAGGTATGGACTCTGTATTCCTGATGCCTGGCGACATCGTGCTGATCGCAGATAAATTCCGCGCTGGCCGTCGCAACAGTGGTCGTATTATCGGCTACACCTCCAATAGCATCAAGCTGGACGCTCCGGTTGATCTGACTTCAGTTGGAAACCATATCACCTTCCTCAGCGCAGAAGGGAAAATGGTTGGGCGTGATATTTTGGAGAATGGGAAGAACATCACCACCGTCACGTTTAAAACCGCTCTCAGCTCCAATGAGACGCCGGTAAGCGATGCAGTGTGGGTCATTGCTCAACCAGACTTAACTCCGCTACAAGCACGCGTTGTGAGCGTTGCTGAGGGTGACGATGGTACGTCGTTCAATATCACGGCTATTCAGAACAACCCGACCAAATACGAAGCTATTGATAGCGGCGCACAGCTGATCCCGCAAAATACGACCGTTCTTGACCCAACGTTCTCAAAGCCGTCAGGTCTGGCGATTACCGAAGGCACTTATCTGTCCTCTCCGGGTAACTTGTCCGTTTCTCTGACCGCTACATGGCAGGGCAAGTCGGCTCAGTATTACATCAGCTGGCGCCGCTCCGATGCCGGGAATGTTTCAAACTGGAAATCTGAGCGCGTAACTGAAGAACAGTTCGAACTTCGTGGAGTAGCGGAGAACGGCCAGTACGACTTCCAGGTGTACGCTGTTTCTGTTGGTGGTCGCAAAACTGATCCTATCAGCATCACCTACAAAGTTCTGGGAACCATGACGGCGCCTGATGCCCCGACCGGTCTAACTGCGGTAGGCGATTATCGTTCAATTGTTCTGAATTGGGTAAACCCGGCTTCCGTTGACTTGGATCACATCGAGGTTCTGGCATCCAAGACCAACGATAAGTCTAAAGCGCAGCTGATTGCCAAGGTATCTGGCACAACCTTCAGTCACAACGGTCTTGAAGACTCTGTCACCTGGTATTATTGGGTACGTGCAGCCAACAAACGTGGAATGCTCAGTGCGCTGAACTCTCCACTAGCGACGGTCGCAACGACGCGCGACGTTCTTTCGTTCCTGCAAAATAAAATCACCGAGTCCGAGCTGGGTCAGGATCTGATTGCTGACATTAACAGCAAGGCTGTGGCGACGGAGGTGGACGCGGCCATAGATGAAGCGAAAAGTGAGACTAAGGCCCAGGTTGATGACGCTCGCACTGAGGCGGCTAACGCTGTCAAGTCGGCCAAGGAAGCGCTAAGCACCGCCATCGACAAAGAGACTAAGGATCGCGCACAAGCCATTGCTAATGAAACGACCGCACGTAATAAAGCTATCGCAGATGAGGCGTCTATACGCGCCACTGCCATCTCAAACGAAGTAACCGCGCGTACCAATGCGATTGCGGCGGAAGTGGAGGCTCGAACCAAAGCCGTTGCCGATGAAGCGACCGCGCGCGCGAAAGCTGTCTCCGATGAAGCGATTGCTCGTGCCTCAGCGATTACAGACTCCGTTGCGGTTGAAGCAAGTAACCGTGCGAAGGCTGTCTCGGACGCAACAGCCGCACTCGATGCAAAAATCAGCAAAGAAGCCAGAGATCGTGCGTCGGCCGTTTCCGCACTGGACATCAAAACTGCAAACGCAATCAATACCGAAACCTTAAATCGAATTTCGAGCATTGAGGACGAAGCACGCGCCCGTGCTGACGCTCTTCTTCAAGAGAAGAATAATCGCCAGTCCGAGATTAGCAACTTGTCTACGCAGGTGCAGACGGTTAACGAATCTCTGGCTCAGCAAATTTCCCAGATTGCCGCTGGCACCGGTGAACAGTTCGATAGCCTGAAAATTTGGTACTTTGATACCAACAGTGAGGGATGGACAGAAGACGACGGTGGCACTGTCCCAATGTCCGTTACCGATGATGGTTGGTTGAAGTCTTCAAACAGCACAGCTTCTTGCCGCTCGCCAAATAACATGGTTATCGACGCCAATGCCTATCGTTTCCTAAAGCTGCGCATCAAGAAAGTAGGTAAACCGACATGGTCAGGCAAACTGTACTGGATCGGGGCATCAGAGCAGGGCTGGAGTGAGTCTCGCTCTCTCGTTATCGACGAGCCAGAATATGATGCTAATGGCGTTGCCACGCTGACCATTCACGACATTGACTGGCGGGCTTCCACGACCATTCGCCGTTTCCGGTTTGATTTCCTGAAGAACCAGAGCGACACAAACAACCTGTTGATTGACTGGGTTGCAGTAGGGCGCCCGACGCCTGGCGCCGGCATGGCCGCTCTGCAGGATGAGAAGTCCGCTCGTGTGGACGCTGATGCCGCTGAAGCTGCGAACCGCAATGCCTTGGCCGTCCAGATGCGCGGATCTTACGAAGGCAATGATCTTTCTAAAGTGGGTTCCGGTCTTATCTTCCAGGAGCAGCTGGCGCGTGTCACCGCGGATAAGGCAGAGGCCATGGCTCGCCAGTCTCTTGAGACAAAGGTGGACGACAGCGTCTCTAACATCAACAAGTCCCTCGACACCCTGAACACTCAGGATAAAGCGATGGCGTCGGACATCACCGGTCTTAAATCATCCCTGAAGGACAAGGCTGACGCTTCTGCATTGCAGACTCTGAAGACGTCAGTGGATCAGCAGGGTTCGAGCATTTCGACTCAGGGTCAGTCGATCACCAAACTGCAAAATGACCTGAGCACTACCAACGCCAATGTTAGTAAAAAGGCCGACCAGACAGCGCTGACCGCACTGCAGGGAACAGTGACGCAGCAGGGTAAAGACATTTCCGCCGCGAATAGCAGCATCACCAATCTCAAAACGTCTCTCGACACCACAAACAGCAATGTGGCGAAGAAGGCGGACGCGACTGCGGTCAATGATCTGACATCTCGTGTTAGCGCAACCGAGGATAAAGCATCCAGCCAGGCGGACAGCATCGTTCAACTGAACAACTCACTGAACAACGCGATCGCCGATACTGACGCGTCCGCCGCGATGCCGAATAACCTCATCGTAAACCCGTCGTTTGAGCGAGGACTGGATGGTTATACCGGACGGTCAGCGGCAACCAGTGTGGTTGAGATTTCCACTCCACATGGTGGGACACGGGCGCTGAAGGTTGATGCTGGTAATGTGTCACCGGGACAGTATGTAAGCTTTGTACAGGGTCGGACGTATGAAATCGGGGTATGGGTTAAGGATCTCGGAGCGACCACTGATAACGGAGCAGGCAACAACAAACTGCGGATCGGTAACTCCGCTGGTCAGCCGGTGTTTGAGCGACCGTACAATAGCGGGACGATCGGTTCCGACTGGACGCTGATTTCCGGTCGCTGGAAGGCTACGGAGACAGCCAAGCTTCCGGTTACGCTGAGTAACTATTTGACAGCCGGGAGTCGTTGCTTTGATGATTTCTATGTCATCGATGTGACAGATAGTGTCAAAATCGACGCCAACGCCTCCGCATTGTCTTCTCTCCAGAATACTGTAACCCAGCAGGGTAAAGATATTGCGTCGCAGTCCACCAGCATCACTTCGCTGTCAAACCAGATGGTTAACGGCCGCCAGAACATGTGGGTGCGTAGCGTATACAGCGTACAACTGGCGAACAATACCACCGAGCCGACTTTTAGCGATATCAACGGTAAGGCGCCAATCTCGATCGATGAGGTTCCTGACGCGGCAAAACTGGACTTTGCGAGCGCCGGCAGTTACGTGATCGCGCATTACAAAGCCTTCGTGAAGGTTAATGCTGATACCACCATCACTATGGCACCAGGGTCCCGTGTTTTTGATGATACGGGCGCCGTGTACGTGAACGGTGTTAGGGTTGCCTTTGGTAATGCAGGCTGGAATACGGTTAGCTTTGATCTGAAAGCTGGCTGGAGCACGGTTGAGTTCCTGGTAAACCAATGGACTGGTCAGGCTTACATTAACCTCGGCTTTAAACTGTCCGAGAAGGTAGCCCAGCTGAATTCTGCTCTTGGGATGAACGCGCTTTCGAATGCCATTAGCGCCGTCACCTCAAACGTCAGCACCGTAGGTGATCGCGTCACGAGCACCTCGCAGAGCGTTACTGATCTGCGAAACAGCCTCGAACAGACCAACGCTAATCTAGCGAATAAGGCAGATGCACAGGCGCTGTCTACGCTGCAAAATACGGTTACCCAGCAGGGCAAAGACATTGCTTCAGCCTCAAGCAGCATTGCAAGCCTGCAGAACAACCTGAGCACCACCAATGCCAACGTTGCAAAGAAAGCTGATGCGACGGCGCTGAACGCTCTCCAGAACACCGTGACGCAGCAGGGTAGCTCCATTTCGTCTCAGGGTAACAGTATCACCCAGCTTAAAAACGACGTTGATAGCTTGTCTATTGGCGCGAGCAACCTTCTTCGTAACTCCGATAAGAGCGGCGCCCCGGCTCTGTGTCTGTCTCCGACTTCCGGCTTCACCAGTTATGAGCTGAAAGCGATTACGGGTCTGGTTGGTAAAAATATCGCTGTTAAAACTCAGTACACGATGACTCTTTGGTTTAAAGAGTACGCGGATGGCTTCGGAACAACTAAGCCGTTCACTTCTGCAGTCATCGGTCGTTCCGCTGTCGGGACTGACTCATGGTCTCTGCGTTACTATTCGCAGAACGGCATCGTTACGCGTGATGGTGACTTGTACAAATGGGTTGGAACAATTACAGCTGAATCTGGTTCGACGCTTTTCGTAGGCGTTGCCGGATTGCGATTCCTGTTTGAAGATAAGTCCCAGAAGACCGGTTGTCAGATCTACCAGGTGAAACTGGAAGAAGGGAATAAGGGCACCTCGTGGTCGCCGGCTTCCGAGGATCTGTCTGACGCGATTTCTGGCAATAGTCAGGCGCTGAGTAGTCTTGATAGCCGTGTGACTAAAGCCGAAGGCTCAATCACGTCTCAAGGCAACAGCATCACCCAGCTTCAGAATGAGCTGACCGCGACGAATGCTAACGTTAGCAAGAAGGCGGATGCCTCTGCACTGGCCTCGCTGCAGAACACAGTGACTCAGCAGGGCAAGGATATAACGTCGGCGTCCAGCGATATTTCTTTACTGAAGAATAGTCTGGCGACAACTGATGCAAACGTTGCTAAAAAAGCGGACTCTTCTGCGCTGTCTTCGTTACAGAGTACGGTGACGCAGCAGGGCAAAGATTTGAGCAGCGTTGGTAATCGCACAACGAACCTGGAAAACAATCTCAAGACCACAGACGCGAACGTCTCGAAGAAGGCAGACGCATCTGCGGTGGATACCCTCCAGAATACAGTAACGCAGCAGGGTAAGGACATCACTTCAGCCAGTGACGCGATCACCAGTCTGAACAACAGCGTCGGCGCCATGACGAACATGGGCGACAATCTGATTCAGGATGCCAATCTTGAAGGTGATGGCTCAGCGTTCAGGACGCAGCAGAACAGCGGCACGACAGGCAGCATTGTTGCATTTGGTGCATACGGTGAAAACTCGGCTGGCGCTCGAATGCTGAAAGTGAATGCAACCTCTCCGGGTCTTTTTGCCAATGGTAAAAAACCAACCCCGGTAAATGGCTCTCGCAAATTCCGCTATATCGTTCGCGCCAAGGGTGTGTCGGGTTCGATGAACATGCTTCTGCGCCGCTGGAACTTCAATGGGTCTGCTGAGGGTAATTACGAAGATAAAAACGTCACGCTAACGAGCGACTGGCAGACTATTACATGGGATACGTCTTTCTCTCCGAGAACTGGCGCGGATGGTCAGGCTTTTGGTATCTACTGCCACCCAAGTAACGCGGAAATCTGGATTGATTCATTCCAGGTGTTCGATATTACTGATGCAGTCAATAACGATGCAACGGCCAGCGCGTTGAGCGATCTGTCAACGAAAGTGACCAAGCAAGGTGACACGGTTAGTTCTCAGGGAACGTCGATCACCAAGCTACAAAACGATCTGACTTCTACGAAGACCGATGTGTCGAAAAAGGCAGACGCCTCTGCGTTGCAGACGTTGCAGAACACCGTTACTGATCAGGGTAAAACGCTGATCAGCCAAGGCAATGCAATCACGACTCTGACCAACACCGTTGACACTGTAAAGGGTGATGTGGCTAAGAAAGCGGATGCGACAGCTTTAAATAACCTCTCCACTCGGGTTAGTAATGCCGAAGATAAGATTAGCAGCAGCAGTGACGCCATCACTTCGTTGAACAGCTCGCTGAATCAGCAGTCTAAGCGCGGCGCAAACATCCTGCCAGACGGGACGTTCGAGAGCTATTCGAGCGGGTACAATATCACCAATGGTCGCGTCATCGTGACTACTGACGATTCTCACGGCGGAAACAAATGTATCCGTGTGACGCGTCCGAACGACTACAATGCCAATGCGACCGACAACAGTGATAACCACATTTTCAGCGGATTCCAGGTTCGAGATAATGCGGTGTTTTATGTTGAGTGCTGGGTGAAGTTGGATGCTAAGAGCACGACGATGGACGGGGCAGTTCAGATTGCGATCGGGATGTCGTTGCAGTACCAGGACAACTCGTGGCAGTGGCCGGCGCTCATTAAGTCGGCGAAAGATCTGTCCGCCGACTCTTGGACGAAAGTCAGTGGCTATCTGAAAAGTAGTAAGAGCGGCATCAAGCAGGCGATGGCGCGTATTTCTATTCCTAACGTTAGCAGCGTTAAGGCTGGAAACTCCTTCCTGATCGACGATCTCGTCATCACCGATGTCACTGATGCCTACAATGCGCAGCAGACAGCCGATGCGACGGCGAGTGCGGTGTCGACGCTACAGACGACCGTGTCCAAGCAAGGTGACAGCATCACCTCGCAGGGCGACAGCATCACAACCCTGAATAATGGCCTGGCTACGGCAAACAAAGCCATTGGCACAAAGGCCGATGCATCAGCACTGCAAACGTTGCAAAATGCCGTCAATCAGCAGGGAAAAGATGTTGCTTCTAACACCAGCAATATCACCGCTCTGTCTAATCAGATTGTTAACGGCAAGCAAGGCACCTGGTCACGCCGCATCTATAAATGCCAGTTATCCAGCGCCGCTGCTGAGCCTACATTTAGCGATATTCAGGGACTTTCCCCGGTATTCATGGATGAAGTTGCCGACGCCGCAAAACTGGATTTCTCGGGTGCAGGTTCATATGTAGTTGCGCACTACAAGGCAATGGTTCGTGTTGCTGCGGATACCACCATCTCGGTGTCTCCGGGTTCTCGCGTATTTGATGATTCTGGCGCTGTGTACGTTAATGGCGTGCGTCAGGCAGTCGCTATATCAGGCACCGCTACTCTTGGCTTTGTACTGTCTTCGGGCTGGAACACCGTTGAATTTTTGGTGAATCAGTGGACGGGAAACGCCTATATTAATCTGGGCTTCAAGCTGGGTGACAAAGTTGCCGAACTATATTCCGGTCTGGGTGTTTCTTCTCTGTCTACGGCAATTAATTCGATCAACTCGAATGTCAATAAGGTTGGAGATCAGACTTCAAGCAACAGCGCGGCGATCACCTCTCTGAAGAACAGTCTGAGTGATACCGACTCTGCTGTGGCTAAGAAAGCGGACGCTTCGGCTCTTCAGACGCTGCAAAACACGGTTACTCAGCAAGGTAAGGATATTGCAAGCCAAAGCGACAGTGTTACGAATCTCAGCAACGCACTAAGTAACGTTTCTATTGGTGGCGTCAACCTGATCAAAAACTCAGGCGACATGGCCGGGTGGTCTGGTAAAACCAATGAAATCTTCCGTGGCAATGCGGTGATTAGCGCGACTACTAAAGCGGGCAGTTCCTACCGAGATCTCAAGGAGATTACTCTCGACGCTCCAGTCGACAATGCAGAGTACGTTTACAGTTTCTTTGCAAAAGGTGGTGAGAACGGTCAAAGCATGACCGCTTACTTCTACAACCCTAACTCGACGACATCTGGGGTTAGTAGTCAAGGTGTGTCAGACGGCAGTGTTGATGGTCGTATGTCATTCACTTTGACAACTGAGTGGGTTCGTTATTGGGTTAAGTGGAAACAGAAGCCGGGAACTGGATCTAAGAGAATAATCCTTGCACGCATCCAAGCATCTTCGACGAAAGATCAGACTGTCTCTATCACCAGCCCTAAGCTGGAAGTTGGCAATATGCCTACAGAGTGGTCTCCGGCGCCGAGCGATATGGCATCGTCTAACGATCTGTCATCGCTGAAGACTACGGTTGATGCGAATAGCAGCTCCATTCAGTCTGTGACCTCTCGTGTCCAGAAAACTGAAGACAATATCTCCACGCAGAATACCGCGATCACTAAGCTTCAGGGTGATTTGTCGACCACTAACAATCTGGTTTCGACAAAGGCTGATTCAGCTGCGCTTCAGACGCTACAGAACTCGGTGACGCAGCAGGGCAAAGATATTTCCAGCCAGGGAACTCGTGTGACGTCCATCGAGAATAGTCTGACGTCTGGCGCCAACCTCATCCCTAACGCCAAGATGCTCAACGGCGCACAGGGCTGGGGTGGGGCGGCGACAACTGTCGACGGTTACGCGGCTGTAAATAGTTCAGCTGGATGGCAGCCAGTCTCACCACTGTTTGAAGTGACACCGGGTGATACACTGGATTTAAGCATGATGTGTCTTGCGGGTCAGGCAATTACTGTGGGATGGGGGTTGCGTTTTGACGGCCCTAGTCTCTCTAACGCCACCATCTACGCAAGCAACTTGAGTTATCAAGCTGGTGAGAAGAAGGCTGTAAGCGGTACGTTTGTCGTTCCTGTCGGCGCGACCACAGCAAGGCTGCAACCGAACACTGGCGCTACCGCGAGTCTGACAGTCTATAACGTCGTCGTCACTCGTCGAGACGCAGGAACTATGGCCAATAGTTCCGCTATTGATTCGCTGACCAGTACGGTTCAGACGCAGGGTGATGCAATCAGCTCTGTGGGCGGTCGGACGACATCTCTGGAAAACAGTCTGAAGACGACGAATGACAACGTGTCTAAGAAGGCTGATTCCACTACGGTTCAGACACTTCAGAACACCGTCACGCAGCAGGGAAAAGACATTTCTGCCGCTGGCACTAACATTACCTCCATGCAAGCGTCACTGACTCGTCGCACTGTATTTACGGTAACGGCGAAAGGGAATGGCAACAGCGTAACTCCTGGGGTTTTTGATGAAAGCGGCAAGAACCTGTTTACCCCTGGTCGCAGCTGGGCGTTGGTCACTTTTGCAAAACAAAGCGACGGATCAACGGTGATTGCGACCTCCAAAACATACGATGTCTTTGGTAGCGCGAATAATGGCGCCACGATGTCGGCTGATATCGAGGCGTTGGCTAGTGGCACTTACGTTTGCGTCCTGACATTCGATGAGCCATCTGGCAACCGAGGTAAGATATTGTCTGCTCTGGAATCTCTTGGTGGTACATCCGAAGTAGTCAACTCTCTGCCGTATCGTGGTGCCTATATCCTCCTTGGCCGCAAAGGCATGAAACCGGGCGATGGTCTGGAACTGCGTGCGCCAACCGGTGGCGACGGCACCGCCCACATTTCGACCTCAGTCGAGTTCGTGAACGGCGTAATGATGGGGCTTGGAGCAGCTGGTGGCGTGATGATGAAAGCAGATGCAAACGCATCGGCGATTACCACACTCCAGAACACAGTAACGCAGCAAGGTAAAGATATTACCTCGTCCAGTAGCGCAATCACGAGTCTCCAGAATGGACTGGTAGCAGCGAACAGCAACATCGACAAGAAAGCTGACGCAACGGCGCTTCAGTCACTCCAGAACACGGTAACACAGCAAGGTAAGGATATTTCCACGCAGAGCGGTAATGTCACCAACCTGCAGAACAGCCTGAGTGCCACGAATACCGGACTTGCCAATCTGGTTGCGGACAGTGACGCGTCGAAAAAAATCATTGGAAACCTTCTGACCAACTCATCGTTTGAGCGCGGTCTGGAAGGTTTCAGCGGCGGCGCGTCATTTATAAAGGTTATTGATGCTCAGTCGCCAAATTCGGGAAGTAAGATCCTGTCATGTGGGGCCGGTACGGGGACAGTCTCCCAAAGCATCGCAGTGACGAAAGATCGCACCTACAAAATCGGCGTGTTTGCTCGCTGTCAGTCTGGCACCGTTGTCGATAATCAGAGCAATAACAAACTGCGTATCGGCAACTCGTCTCTGCTCGCTGATTTCATGTTTAAGCCGACAGACCTTCCTACTGGCTCGACCTGGAAGGAGATCTCCGGGACTTGGAAGGCGACGGTATCTGGTAGTGTTGATGTCTCTATCAACTCGTCCCTCAAATCAGGTAATCAGTATTTCGATGATTTTTACTTCATCGATATCACTGACATAGTGAACATCAACGCGACGAGCAATGCGGTTGCTAGTCTGACTTCGCGAGTTACCAGTGCAGAAGGTACTGTTTCCAGTCACACCGGAAGCATCACGAATCTGAGCAATAGCCTTAATTCGTTGAATAACACGGTTTCTGGCAAGGCCGACGCTTCGGCACTTCAGTCACTGCAGAACACGGTTACGCAGCAAGGCAAAGACTTGTCTTCTGCGAGCGACAGTGTCACTGACCTGAAGAGTAGCCTGAATACGCTGAAGGTCCAGAGTAACCCGTGGATCGACGGTACTTTCGAAACCTATGACAACAATCAGCAGTTGGGCGGCAGCACTGCGATTGTTACGACGGACTTCAAGAGCAGCGGCAACAAATGTCTGAAGGTTACTCGCCCGGCCAATACCAGTGGGAATTCCGACAAGACGATCGGCTCTTATTCTGCGGTACGCCAGAGCGCGAAATATCGCGTTGAGTTTTGGGCTATGATGCCGGCAAGTGAAGCCCCGCCGTCTGGCTGGACTGTGGTCGTTGGTCTGCACTCCATCAACAAAGATGGTGGGAATGACTGGCAGGGCATTACGTTCAACGAGGCTGGTCTTGGCGGTCGCGACCAGTGGGTTAAGTTTACTGGTGTAGTGAAAGTGAGTCCGAGCGTTACCCGTAGCCATGTATGGATTTCTACTCGTGGTCAGAGTGGCTCCAACACACCTGGATACGCGGTGTACATTGATGATTTCGTCATTACCGATATCACTGATGCTGCGGATGCACAGGCTACGGCGGATGCAAACGCAACAGCAATCTCATCGTTGCAGACGAAGGTCAGCGACATCGATGGGAAAGTGACTGCCCAAACGTCGCAACTGTCTTCCATGCAGTCGAAGGTAGACGCGTCTTCTTCGAAAGTGGATCAGCTGTCTAAGACCATTTCGGACAGTCAGAGCACTCAGGCATCGTTGAACACCAGTCTTCAGTCTCAGATTGATGCCCAGGCTTCGGCCAACATCAAAAACCAGGCTGATCTGAACTCGGCGACAACGAGTATCGCGTCTATCAAATCGACTCAGGCGACTCAGGCGACTCAGATTAGCGCAATGGCAAAAACGCAGACTGACATGACCGCATCATTGAATAGTCAATCTGCATCTATCCAGACGCTGCAAGAGGCTGTTTCAAACAATGACGCGCTGAACAGTACCTGGATGGTGAAAATGCAAACCAACAACAACGGGCAGAAGTATGCGGCGGGTATCGCTCTCGGTGTTGATGGTAAAAATATGCAGAGCCAGTTCTTGGTTCAGGCAGACCGCTTCGCGCTAATTAATACATCGAACGGCAATACGACGACTCCGTTTGTGATTGATAATGGTGTAACCTATATGAACGCGGCTTTCATCAAGGATGGGTCAATAGGTAGCGCCAAGGTCGGTGATTTGATGAGTTCGGGTTTCCAAGAAAACGTTAGAGGTTGGCGAATCTCTCGCGATGGAACGATGAATATAAATGGCTCAGGGCCGGGTAGTTCCAGAACGGTAATTACAAACGGTAAAATCGAAGTCTATGATTCAAACAACCGTCTCCGTGTGAGGATGGGGATTTTCTAAAACTAAAGCCGCCTACAGGAAGTGGGCGGCATCTCAAGGAAGAGATAATGAGTATGTATGAAGTAGGCACCGTAACTGGTGCTGCAAATCAGGCGAAAGTGACCGGTGTAACGACTAAGTGGTCGCAGACCGCTCTTGGCGTTCAACAGGGTTCCATTCTTGTCGTGTATCGGAACGGGAGCGCGGACTTGTACGCGATTAAATCCGTCGACAGTGACACGCAGCTGACCCTTACCCGAGACATCACGACAGCGTTCTCTGGGGCGTCCTATGGCATTATCACATCAGAGACAGCCAGCACCTCCGCATTTGCAAACCAACTCGCCAGCGCCTTTTCTCTGTGGCGGAGTGTTGTTGAAGGATGGTCGACCGCGCTGACGTCGACAGGCAACATTACAATGACTGATCCTATTACCGGAACGTCAGTTACTGTTCCTGCTATTAAGGGAATGGCGAAGCTTGCCGGAGGTAATAATTACACCGGCACACAAAGTCTCGACAGTGACGACTCCGGTTTTATCCTCGGAAAAAATGGCGACATAGGTCTTATCAAGAAAAGCGGAACCTATGGGAAGGTTATGGTGGGAAAATCATCTCGATTCTCAGTCGTTCGAAGTGATCAAGACCGGATATCGGCAACTGATGGGCAGACTGAAATTTTTGGCGTTGAAGCTAACGGTGACGTCAAAGTCGCGAATTCACTTTATGCTAAAGGTATTATACAAAGTGATTATCAGGTTAGATCGCAAAGTATCGAGCTTTCCTATACAACACCGTATATCGACTTCCATTATGGGAATAGCACGGCAGACTATACTCACCGAATTATTGCGGATGACCCGGTCGCATTAGGGTTCGAGTGCAGTCTTCGAGTTTCCAAAAATATTCGCGCGCAGGAGGGTATCAAAGCCGATAAGTATGTACGCGCTGCGAGTAGGGCTGGTTTAATTGCGCAATATGACAGTGACCCCGGCGGAAATATCGGTGATATTCGAGTTGCCCCAATCTTGTGTAGCCAATTCGCAACTGTAGGCTCTGATGGAAACGGGAACGCTGGCGCGAATTTTTGGTTTGAGGAACACATAGGTTATAACCACCGTTTAGTAACTCAGGTCAAGGGATATGGTGCGGCGGTTCAGTATTGGCATCATCGCAGCGATGGGATGATTTGGAATAGTCAACGTGGGGATGTGGCATGGGCAGCAACTTCAGATAAAAATTTCAAGCGTGATATTAAACCCACTGATGGTTTACAGTCATTGCAGAATATCAACGCTATGGATCTGGTTACATTTATCTATAACGACGATGAACGCCAGCGTCTGCGTCGAGGTGTTATTGCTCAACAAATTCAGAAAATTGACCCATGTTATGTGAAGGTTAGCAAAGGAGTAATAAACCATCCTGCCATCTTGGATGAAAGTGGTAATGAGATTGAGCCAGAACGTATAGAGACAATTGAAAAACTTGTACTAGACACTAACCCCTTGATGATGGACGCTATTGGCGCTATCCAGGTGCTGTCACGTGAGATGGAAGAAATCAGACGAGAGAATACAGAGCTTCGCAATTTACTTACGCTTAAATAGTTAGTAAGCATTTACTTACCTTAATCTAAGGAATATGGTATAACCGGGTGAATTTTGGTTTGACAGTCATGGAGGGCTAACAATGTCAAACGAAACACCCGGTGTGAGCCACAAGGAGGTGGAGCGCATCGCTCAAATTGTCGCGAGAGAGGTCTTGCAAGGTCTCCGCGACGAGGTTGGGGAAGAAGTTGATAAGCGACTGAAAGCGTACCTGGGAGATATGACCGCGACCCAGCACAGTATTCAGCACGCCAATCTGGACAAGTTACTAAACCGAATGGACGCCATCTCAAGTGGGTTCTTCGGCGGTGTCGTGTCCAAAGTTACTTCTTTCCTGATCACCGCCTTGCTGCTGGGACTGGCAGCGTATGGCGTAAAAAGCGGCATTGGAAACTAAGGGGAAAAGGATGACTCCAAGAGGAATACGCAACAACAACCCAGGCAATCTGGATAACACGAATCCGTGGCAAGGTCTGGTGACAAACCCGACAGAGCCTCGTTTTGCCACCTTTAAAGATCCGACGTGGGGTGTGCGTGCGCTGGCCGTTACGCTCATTACCTATCACGACAAGCGCAAAGCAAAAGACGGCTCACGAATCGACACGATCCGCGAAGTCATCGAACGCTGGGCGCCGCCGAGTGAAAACGACACCGAGGCGTATGTTCAGACTGTCGCCAAAGCGGTAGGCGTTTCTCCTGATATGGAAATCGATCTGCATCAGTACGAGATTATGCGACCGACCGTTGAGGCAATCATTCGCCATGAGAACGGCAAAGGCCCGCTGCGAACTGATAACACCTGGTACAACATCGACGTCATTGACGAAGGGTTGCGCCGGGCTGGTGTCGTTAAGCCCGTGAAGACCACCGCATCCATTCCGGTCACTAAGGAAACGGCCGGCGCAACCGTCACGGCAGGTATCGGTCTGGCGCAACTGGCCGACGTTGCTCCGCAGATCAGTGCGGCAATGGATAAGGCTCAGGGCAATATTTCGAGCGGGGATACTGTTCGCATTGTCTTTGGGATCGCGACAATCGCCGTAGCGGTATTCATCGCCATAGCCCAGGTGCGGAAGTATCAGCGAGGTGTTGCGCAATGATTGAAGGCTTAATTGCCCGTATCAAAGCGTTCGTAATGACGGCTTCGGCCGTCATTGCGGTACTTTTTGGGGCGTATATTTTGGGTGGCCGCGCAGCTCGTCGATCGGCGGAGATTAAAAATCAACGTGAAGAGAATAAGCGGCTAAGCACGACTATTGAGGTAAAAAATGAAACGACTGATAAGATCAGGCGCATGGGTGATGGCGCTGTGGACGATGAGCTTTCTGCTAACTGGATGCGTGATTAAGCAACATCAAAGCCTTTCATTCTGTGAGACGGCCAGTCCGATATACATTTCCCGAGACGATGTACTGACTCAGGAGACCAAAAGACAGATTCTGGCGCATGACGTCGTCGGTGAGCGTGTTTGTGGATGGGGGAGAAGCAATCACACCAGTTAAAGAGAAAACGCCCCAAAATCGCTTAGGGGCGTTTTTAACATAGACCAGTATACGTCCAGTTAGTTGAATGGTTTTTGTTGTCACTATACCTTGTTTGTTTTAGGCTATAAGAAACATAAGAAAACATCTTGTTTTCAAAATAAACAAACTACAAGGCATAATCATGGAAACCAAACTCATCATCGTCGGCGGGACGAAGGGTGGGCCGGGTAAGTCTACGGTCGCCCAGCAGGTAGCAGCAGGTCTGCAACTGAAGAGAGGTAAAAAGGTTCACATTACCGACATCGACATCCAGCAGACGACAACCTCATGGTGCGAAGAGCGCCGCAATAATAAAAATCTCGATCTCATCGCCTTTTCTTACATTGAGAATGACATTGTAAAGCACCTTCAGTCTTTGAATGGCCGGTATGAGTACATCGTTGTTGATGCTGGCGGCTTCGACTCAGAAATTCAGCGTGAGGCCATGCTTATTGCCGACATCGTTCTGCTACCGCTCAGACCAAAGCGGCGCGATCTGAAGTCACTGCGAGATCTGGACACTGTGCTCGAAAGCGTAAAATCATCAAACCCGGAAGTTCAAATTCGTGCCGTCTTGAATCAGTGCCCGTCACTGCCGTCTCAGGTGTCTCGTATCCTTTCGTCCAAAGATATTATCGAGTCTTTCGGCATTAAATGTGTTCCAACCAATATCTACACTCGTAACGTGTATGACGATGCAGAAGAGGCTGGACGGTCTATCTTCGAAATGAAAGGAAAAGACCGCGATAAAAAGGCGGAGTCGGAGATTGAAGAGTTGGTTGATTATTTGATGAGTCTGGAGGCGCAGTAAAATGAAAATGGGTGATCTGGCTAAAAAGCCACAAGCCGCGGAAGAAGTTTCGCAATCCACGGAGTCAGAAGTAAAACAACCGATGCGCTCCCCGACTCGACCACAGGGAAGACCTACTCGTGGGAAGTCCAGTATCAAGAGCCGGACGATGAGCATCGAGGATGAGTTCATCAGCCTTATCTCTGTCATGGAGAACGTTGACCGCTGGAATCGCTTCACGCGTTCAGACGTTATTCGTGCCGCCATCATGAATCTGGCCAGCGAATCGCCTGAGCGTATTGCGGAAACCATTGCCGTGCTTCGCGAGACTCCAGCGTCTGAAGCAGAAATGCGCGGCGAACAAATCCGCCGTGAGCTGGAGCAGAAGCAGTAGATCGGCGATCCCCCCTTTATCTTTTAAAGACTTTAAAAAGCTATTAAATAATATAGGAGCCAGGCACTGTTTTGGTTCCTAAAACTCCCAGAATACTGAAAGAATCAGGCGCTTCCAGCGCCTTATTCTTTGTGTCTGGGGTGTTATTTAAAAGCCTTGCTCTGGTAGTTATTATATATCTCTTCTTTGTTTTTAAAACATAAAGGGGTATGACGGAAGCCAGAATCACCGCCTTGGGCCTCAAGCAAACAACCTGTCTTTTCCGCTTTCAAAACCCCACGCCAGCGTTTATCATCTCCCCAAAAAGTAAGTAAGAGCTTATTTAGGTATGGACAGATTATTAAACACACCAGACGGCGAAAAGTACGCGTTCATGCAGGAGATGACGACCTCAGACATGGACAGATGGGTATCCGAAAACATTGGTCTCTCTCGCTGCTCAGGTGAGACGGAGTTGTTTGCGACAAAGTGGTTCGATTACCGCAATATGCATCCGCTGGTGGCCACCTGTCTTTTCTCTGAAATCTATAAGATCGAGTACGCACGCATCATGCTGACTCACGGTCGCGACGACTTCCAGCGTGCTCCGTATCGTACCGGACTAAAGCGCGTCGCCTATCAGGATCACGGAATGGGGGTAAAAACCTCGCTGTGGCGTGCTCGCCAGTTTGCGGACAAGTATTGCTGTTCGTATGAGTATTACATCTCAACGATACTGAGCATCGCGGCGCAGCGCCTGTGGGCTAATCTCCCTCGCCCCCAGCATCTTTGGCAAGACGATCTTGTTGAGATATTTGAGCAGAAGCTTTCCCGCCGCTCTCAGATCCGCATCGATGACAGCATCTTCAGCTACCACAACATGCCGCAGTTGGTGGCCCCGGAAATGCAGAAAGATTACTGCATGTGGGTCATTAAGCACATTGACGCGATGAAGCCTTCGTTGCGTGTCAATGGTGTCCTGTCAGCCGTCTATCTCCGTCGTCTTATCCCGGAAGCTGTGGCAGCAAAGCGGTATCCAAAGCTTATTCAGGATGCTCAAGGCTTGTATTTGAGCGCCTGCGAAGATTGAACATAATTAAGAAAACAAGTTGTTTAAAACAATAAGGAAAGCACATGACCACTACCTCTTCAGCGCTTGAGACGCCTGTTCACACAGGACGACCGCTATCGGAAGAATTTGACGCTGGGTTTGAAGATCGCCTGACTGCGTACTACTGCCGAGACAGAGAGTTTCTGATCAGAGCCGGCGATCTGGTTCTCCCTGAGCAATTCTCCAACAAGGCAAATGGATACCTGGTCAGCATTGTGGCCGGCTATTTCCGCTCGTACAAAAGCTCCCCGTCGAAAGAGTTCATCATCGACATGATTAAGGAGGCGAAGAAGCGCGGAAAGATTCGAGAAGAGTTCGTGCCTGAAGTCGTTAATGCGATGAAGCGTATTTTGACCGAGAAGCTGGAAGACACCGGCTACATGATTGACCGCGTCGTGACTTTTGCGCGTTCGGTTGCTTTTGATGATGCGTTCATCAAGGCGGCGGAGCTGAAGGAGAAAGGCGAGTTTGAGCGTGCGATGCAGGTCATGCAGAAGGTGGACATGGTCGGCGCATCCGATATGGATGACGTGTACAGCTTCTATGAACGTTCCGGCGAACGACATGAGCGTCGCGAATACGAGGCGTCCGATGACTTCGTGCCTAACAGCGTAACAACAGGCATTCCGTTACTGGACAAAATGCTTCACCAAAAAGGCTGGGGGCGTAAAGAACTGGTTCTGTTCATGGGCTTCGCAAAATCGGGCAAATCGACGGCCATGGGTGAGTTCGGCATCAATGCCACGCTGAAAGGCTACAACGTCCTGTATGTCTCACTGGAGGTACATAAAGACATCCTGTCAGATCGCTGGGACGCCCGTATCTCCGAAACAGAAATGTCAAAACTTATTGAGCGCCGCGATGATATTGCGGAAAAGCTTCGCTCTGTGGGTGCTGATGGGAAAATCGGAAGCATGTGGATTGTTGAGCGTCGCGCCAATACATTTTCACCTGCAGACCTTGACCGCTTACTCAGCAACATGAAAGTGAATGGCATGATACCTGACATGGTCATTGTCGACTATGCGGATCTGATGCGTGCCACCACGCCAACCAAAGACCCGCGCAATGATGTGAAGGATATCTACACCGACTTACGTGCTGTCATGGATAAGCACGATGTGGCGGGTATGACAGCGTCCCAGACCAACCGTGAAGGTGGTTCCTCTGAAGTTGCGACGATGATGCACGCCGCGGACAACATCGAGAAGGTGCGTATCTGTGACCTGATTATCTCAATCAACAAGACCGAAGAGGAAGAAGCTAAAGGCGAGGCGCGTCTGTATTTTGCTGGTTCTCGTAACCAGAAAGGCGGGGTAAGTCTGCGAGTGCTTCAGGATCTGGAACAGATGCGATTTATTAAGCGAATCATTGACGTTATGTAGGAAAAATGAAGGCGCTCCAAAGCGGAACGCCTTAATTTCAATACAGAAATTCAAGCTTTCTTTTGCTAATAAAACCACAAAAGAAAACACATGTACTGCCATATTAATCTATGGCCGGCTAAATGCAAGGTTTATCAAATGTCAGAATTAAAAGAACTAATGGAAGAATTCGACTTTGAGCAGTGGCTTGATACAGAGGGGATCTCGTATCGTCGTGGCTCAAGGACTTCAAAGGGGCGTGAAGTCAACATCCGTGAATGTCCGTGCTGCAAAAGTAGTAAGTGGAAGGTTTACTTCAACCTGACTACTGGCCTTGGCAAGTGTTTCGCCGGTGATCACCCGGAGGAGGTGCAGTTTAACAAGCTGAACTTCATCAAATACCATACCGGCGAATCATGGCGCGGATTGCAGCGTTACATCCGCAACGAACTGATGCAGCAAGGCTGGCGCCCAAAAGAAGAAGAGATTGAGCTAAAGTCGGATGTTGAGCTGACGTCTGAAGTTATCCTGCCTCCACATTATCAGCTGCCAATTGAAGGCCAACTTCCAACGTATCTTGTTGATCGTGACATCTCCCCGGAGCTGGCGACCTACTTTGATCTGCGGTACTGCGTCGAGGGTACGCACGTTTATCTCGATGAGCGAAATGGACGACCGCACGTCCAGTCTTTCGATATGCGCATCTTGATCCCCATTTACGATTTGGACGGCAAAATGCGGACGTTTCAGGGGCGCGACGTTACTGGTGAGTCAGATCGTCGTTATCTCTTTCCAATATCACTGCCGGCATCTGGCAAGTTCCTCTACAACGGACACAATGCCATCGGGAAGCGCACTGTAATCGTTTCTGAGGGCGCTTTTGACGTTATGGGCATAAAGCGTGCTCTTTTTGCTGAGGAATCGCTGAGAGAGTATGTGGAGCCGATAGGAACGTTCGGTATGCACTTGTCCGGCACGCTGGATGGTGAAACCGAGGATCAGCTTGGCGCATTCTTGAGATTGAAGCAAAAGGGATTAGAGACGGTCGTCATGATGTGGGACTCCGAAAAACAGGCAATACACAACACGTTTGGTGCAGCCAAGCGATTAGCCGGCATCGGGTTACGTGTGAAAATCGCGTGTCTCGGAGAGGAAGGCTTAGACCCAGGCGATGCGACAATCGAGCAGGTTCTGAAAGCCTACTATCGAGCGAAGCCATACACCAAGATGCTCGAAATGATGGCGAAACTACACGGTATTAAAGCACTTCTCTGACCGTAAAAAAGATAAGCACTTACTTATCATTTTGTATAAGATTCATAAAAAAAGGAGAGCACATGTATATCAAGAGCATCGACGAAGCCGTCAGAAAAGCCATTAGCGAAGCGGCGCACATCTTTAAAGATGGAGATGTAGAACGGATAGTTAAAGAG
Organism: Klebsiella sp. MS 92-3; assembly: GCF_000195655.1. Taxonomy (NCBI): domain Bacteria; kingdom Pseudomonadati; phylum Pseudomonadota; class Gammaproteobacteria; order Enterobacterales; family Enterobacteriaceae; genus Klebsiella; species Klebsiella sp. MS 92-3. Next base: position 62,674 of record NZ_GL882800.1, on the reverse strand, counting down.
GCTTGTGAAAAGGCGAATCAACGCATCAGCATTAAGATGCCTGTCACCATATCCACCCCTAACGAGCCTTGGATTTACATTTCGTCAACTTTAACGGCTGATCGGAACTTCGAGCTGTTCGTCATCGTCAACCTTACTGACGTCGCCGAGGACTATCTGAAGGCGAAGGTGTTCCAAGGTATTTTTTATGCAGGAAGCCCGCGGCCGGCGATGTCACTCTACGAGAAGTCGATAATGATAAAAGCCGAGGATTATGAATCATACGTCGGCCCTGCAGCGGTAAAAAACTTCGCTAACTATATGCTGGAAAGCGGCGTCCTGCAGGCTCCAGAGTTTGATCGCGTCCTGCGCTCACTTAGGGCTACGATGACGACAGAAGTTGTTTCAATGCCGGACATCCCTAAAGTTGTAGATGATGTATCAATGACCGGGGCAATGGCTTTGTCTGCCGTGCATTCGAGCGCATTCGAGACGCCAGGCTATTCTCGTGCCTTTTCACTTAAAGCACCTGGCGGCATCATTGACGCGATCCTAGACCAGAAGTCGTCTCTGGCAAAAAACCGTTTCAATGAAAGCATTGAAATGCAGCTCTTCAGCGAATACGACGGGGAAATGGATGAGATTGAGTCGGTTAAGGCCGTGTCGAAGTGCTTCGGCGGTCTTTTCGCAAGACCTGGTGAAATGATTACCCGTCTTGGTTATGACAAAGCTGCCATGCTCTCAGAAGGCAAAAGCTACGCTCTCGCTCACGTCCGTGAAGCGATAAAACATGCAGAAGTACACAGCCTCGTCGCGGAAAACCCTCTTTGGGGTTCTTGGTAACAATCCCCTCGTAAAAAATCTTTCAAGCCTGCGCCAGAGCATTAGACTGGCGCAATGATAAGTAAACATTTACTATAAGTATCTATGAAAACCAACTTTAGCAAATTTCCGTCAATTAGCGGCAGTAATAGCTATTCGATGCTGTGCGAGGAACTTCTAATCAACGGATCGCCGACGCGCTCTTCCTATACGGTGTGTCAGCACACCGTACTGGCATTTAAAGAGAATCGACTCCCGCCTGGTTCATTCGATTCGTGCGCGACAGCCATTCGTGCCGGCAAGTGTCGTGCGGTCAAGATGATGTTGGAAGAAGTTAAAACAGGCGAGCGGATTTACTTCATCGATGGCCTCGAAGAGATGCGTAAGCTGAGAGAGGAAATTGAGAGTCGTGCAGCTAAAAGCGCAACGCGCAACAAGCGTGCTGCGACGTTTGGCTCAAGAGTGACGCCAAAGCCGGAAATCAAAAAACCAACCGTTCTCGTCGACATTTACGCCGAAGCGGTAAACGCAGAAGTTAATAAAACAGAGGAAAACACATGAGTCAGTTCGAGCCACAAGTAGGCCAAGTATGCCAGATGATCTACACTACCGCGGACGTTCCGCAATGGATTAATTGCTTGCCAAAGGCAGCATCGTCTCATGGTATTGCCGTGAGCATTGACATTGTCAACGAAGGTGAAAGAACACTCTGGTTCGACAGCTTCCAGATTAACCGCAACATCGTTTTCCGCCCGATCGTTCCTGAATGTAAGCTGTGGGCCGCTAAGGACTCTGACGACGTCTACGAGATGGTGTGCCTTAGCAACGTGCTTACCGCCAAGCCCGGTTTCCCTTTGACTGTCATTTTCAAAAACAAAGACAATGAGATTTTCTCCATGGACGCCGTCGATTTTCTTGATGCCTACGAACCAAAACCGAGTGATCTACCGATGGTAGAGCAAAGGGAACAGTGCGACATCCTCGATTCTCAGGATGAGCCTGTCGTTGTTGCGGGAGAGCTTCAATAATGGAAAAGTTGATTGCTCTGCGTGGAAAACTAGACGCCATTAAAGCTATGGGAACCAATGCCAAGAAAGTAGCCCTGGCTGAGCTGGACGCATTCGAACAAAGCATGGTGTCACTGATGCTTAACCCATTCATCCGATTCGGGGTGAAGAAATACAGCGTCGCGGAGCCTGCGCTTGAGAATAAAATCTCTGATGAAGACGCTATCGATATTCTCAACTCCTTGGCCAGCCGTAAGCTCACTGGTAACAGCGCTATTGCGATGGTGGAGCAGGCTATTTCAGACATGACAGAGGAAGGGCAAGACGTGTTCCGCCGCTTCCTGATTAAAGATCCGAAGGCCGGCATCGGTATTAGCCTGTGCAATAAAATCTTCGACAACCCGATTCCGGTGTTCGAGGTTCAGCTGGCGACGTCGTACAAAGAAAAAGGCGACAAGTACCCGTTCAAGGAAAACCCGAAAGCCAAGTTCCCGATGATTGCCAGCCTCAAGCTGGACGGGATGCGCGTCATTGCCGAAGTCATCGTTGACGAGGCAGAGGTTAACTTCCTGTCTCGTACCGGCAACCCGGTAACGTCTCTCGACCATCTGAAGCCAGCGGTATTAGATTTGGCGCGTATGACGCCGCATAAGCACATCTTCTTTGATGGCGAAGCGACGGCCGGTTCGTTCAACGATTCCATCTCAGCACTGCGTAAAAAAGGCGTATCAGCTATTGGCGCCGTATTCCACGTCTTCGATTACTTCTTGCCGGAATGGAAAGCCATTGCCAAAACCAAGGAGTACAAGAAAGAAGGCCGCAAGTTAAAAGACCGCCATATCGACTTGTGCAGCTGGACAAACTGGAAGAGCCGCCCGGACAGTCAGTACAAAGGCGACGTGCGTTTGCATGACTTCCAGTTAGTACATAGCCATAAAGAGTTTATCGACTTGTTCATGGCGGCTCTGGACGCCAACGAAGAAGGCTATATGGCGAAAGATCCGTTCTCCGTTTACGAGTTTAAGCGCACCAAGAGCTGGTGGAAGATGAAGGACGAGATCGAAGCTGACGGTGAGATTATCGGCTTCAAGCCAGGTAAAGAGGATTCGGCATTCGCCCACACTCTCGGCTCGGTAACTATTCGCCTGGAGAACGGTGTTGAGGTCGAGGCATCGGGCATTAAGCACATGTACCTGGATGAGATCTGGAACAACCAGGACAAGTACATCGGGCGCATCGTGAAGGTCAATGCCCACGAAGAGACGCCAGACGGCAGTTTGCGTCACCCTCGTCTGAAATGGCCGTCCTGTCTGCGTGACACTGAAGACCGCATAGGGGATAAGGAATGATAAGTGACCTTATTGGCTTTGGTCTGTCGACCTTTTTGCTGGGCTTTGTTTTGGGTGGAATGTTTTTTGTGTCGATAAAGAAGGACAGTATCAAGGCTGGGGTTATGGAGTTCAGAGGTCGAATCTACCGAATCGTCGATGTGACCTCTGAGGCAAAGGGATTAGCTGTGGGAGGTGTAGATGATCCAGTTAAGTAAGTTGGAAAAAAGCACGCTTCGAGAAATAAGCCAGTGGGAGAGATTCTACGAACACTGGCGCCCGAAGACTCGTGCAAAACTGGAGCGGATGGGATTCGTTGAAAATATCTCCCCTGAAGGGAAGCAAAAGAATTTTCAGCTGACGACCAGAGGCAGGGTTGTTCTGGCTGAACTTGTCAACGCAGGAGCTTTTAGTTGATCCCATATCTTTTGATGGGAGCTATCGCCGGGTTTCTACTCGGCGTAGTTGTTACCCACGATTTGATTAAGCAGGAAATTAAAACTGGCGTCATTTGCTTTGGGCGGCGCGTATATCGAGTGGTTCACTCAACTGACATAAGGAATGTTAAATGACAGACTATATTTTGCTCGCATTTATTCTAGTTTGTGTTTTTTACACCGTGACGAGAGCTGTATCTCGGATCGTCGATATGGTGACGGTTAAGTTTTTCGTTAATGACGACATGATGGAAAACGTCGTATCGAGGTTGATTAGCTTAACATCTCTCCGCTGGGATGGGATTCGAGACGATAGAAGTTACACAGTAACAACAAAGGGTTACATCGTAACCGTCAAAAAAAATAAAAACAAAGATAAATAAGTGTTTACTTATTTATAAGTTTTCACTAAGATTAACTCGTTTTCGACGTTAAGCGGCTTTGCGGTTTTTTAGAAACTGACCAACAAAGTAAATGCAAACGATGATGTAGTTCTGATGGCGGCTTAACAGCCTATAAGTCAGTGAGGTCTTCCGATTCCTCATTAAAAAATTCGGCGCACTGATCCGGTGTGATTACTAATGGATAGCAGAGACTTGCTGGTGAATAGGCGATACTGACCCACGTACCCTTAACCACGCGATAGAGTCAGACGGCGAGTCTCTGCGAACATGGGTGATGGCCTTTTAGTTTGTCGATTAGCTGTGCATAGCGTCGGCGAGCGAAGTCTGGTGACTTAAAGGTTTATTCCGATGCCTGATGTGTGAAATGCAAATAGCATATTTGAGGCTGAGGATTGCGGGTTCGATTCCCGCGTCACTCTCCCACGTTTCAGCTGTTTGGGTGGTTAGGAGCATTTTCAATAACCATATCCCGGTTTCAGTCCGCAACTGACCGCCCAAACAGCTGCGTCGTGTGTGATTACTTAATGTCTCATTTCATCTTGGGTTAATTTGAAATTGCGACGCAGCGCCTTTCTCAAAGCGTGCAGAAGGTTTTGAGAAAGTGCGTGCTAACGATCGGACTTTCTTCTGCTATTGATAGACTCGTTTAGAGCTTGATATGTAGGCCATAGCCCAGCCGGAGGTGGCGAACACCGGCAGACTGAGATGTTAGTCGATTGAAGAGGTTTTTTCATCGCCTCGATCTTTACTCCAGGCCATCAAATATGCCTCCGCTGTTTGGTGACAGGCTCAGTCCGTTTCCTCTTAACGATAAAAGAGGTGCAAGCAAACAAAGCAGTCTGGTTGACTGCGACCGAGGAAGACGTCTTATCCGGTAGAGAGTGGTTCGATTCCGCTTGTTTGCGCCAACCTAAAGGGCTTTTTCGAGAGTCCTTCAGATTGAATGCCCAATGCGACAAAACGGTAAGTCGAGAGGATGCTGAGTCCGATGATGCAGGTTCAACACCTGCTTGGGCACCAAATCTAAGATGATGTGATTCCATACATCTCTTAGTGTCGAGGCCAAAATGGTGCGGCCATCAACCGCATAAACAGCCATTAGGCCCGAGCCACAAGCCTCGTCTGGCACTAACGTAAAGTGCAAGTAGCGTGAAATTCAGACTGTACGGTCAGAAAAGTAACGCTGCGAACCATACAAATAAACTACAAAGAGAAAACACATGTCTGAAGTCAAAAAGATTATTACCGTAGCTGAGCGTTCTACTAAAGCACTGGTTAAAGTTGTTGCCGACGGCCAAAAGCTGTTCGCTGATCTGGCCGCTCTGTCTCAGTCAACCGTAACTCTGACTGAAGAAATCGAATTTAAGCAGGGCCAGTTGGCTGATATCGAAAACCAGATCGCTGCCTCCGAGCGCGAATCCAAAGCCCAGCTGCGTCTGCGTGTAATCGAAAACGAAGACAAGGTTCTGGCCGAGCTGATGAAAGCACGCGGTTATGCCGTTATCACTCACGCTGATCTGGATGCACTAAACTCCGACCTGGTCGCGGCCAAAACCGACAACGAGTACGCAGTATCCGAAGCGCGTGAAGCTGGTTATCAGGCTGCTGCTGCTAAATTTGGCGCTGAGAACCGCGATCTGGTATCCCAGCATAAAGTTGAGCTGGCGGAGCACAAAGCCCAGGCTACTGCTAAAAACCAACGCATCTCCGATCTGGAAGCGCAAGTTGCAGAGCTGCGTGGACAGATTACCGCAGAGCGCGAAACCCGCCTCGAAATCGCCAAAGCTGATGCCGGTCGTGCAGGTGTTGTGGTTAACGCCGGTAAGAACTGATTGTGGCCGTAGCCTCTTCGGAGGCTACAGCTTAAAGACTGATGGCGACATTGGCCTTTAAGCTGTACTTCGACCCACAGCGACCATTGAGCATCACGATAGACACTTTTAGCGCAAATAATCAAAGGAGCCTCGCGGCTCCTTTTTGTTATTTCAAAAATAAGTAATGATTTACTTATCCAATGCAGTTATATTTATTGCGACACCTAACCATTTGAAAGGAATCAAAATGGGTACATCACGCAAACATGCGCGTAAGGTAGCGCGTAAAGCAGTAAAAGAGAATCGTGCGTTCCGCGGCCGTCGTGTTGATTACGTTATTGTCGATGAGCTGACCGACGCTCAGACCCCACGACCAAAGCGAGACAATACGCCAGTTGAGGCTCGTAACGAGGCTCAGGCGCATTATCTTATCAGCATCGAAAACAAGCCTCTGACGTTCGCCACCGGTGAAGCCGGCTGCGGCAAAACGTTCCTTGCCACGGCTGTCGCCGCGCAGAAGCTGTTGGATAAAGACGTCCGCAAAATCATCGTCACTCGCCCCGTATTGCAAGCTGACGAAGATCTGGGCTTCCTTCCGGGAGATGTGGGTGAGAAGTTCGCCCCATACTTCCGCCCCGTCTATGACGTTCTCCAGAAGCGTCTGGGCGCATCCTTCCTCGAATACTGTCTCAAGCCAGAGATTGCCAAAGTAGAAATCGCCCCGTTCGCTTACATGCGTGGCCGGACGTTCGAAAACGCAGTGGTTATTCTGGATGAAGCGCAAAACGTTACACCGTCACAGATGAAGATGTTCCTGACCCGCATGGGTGAGAACGTTACGGTTATCGTGAACGGCGATGTGACGCAGTGTGACCTGCCTGGTAATAAAGAGTCCGGGCTATCCGACGCACTGCGCCGCTTTAAACCAAACGCGCACGTTGGGTTGATTGAGTTTGAAGCCGACGATTGCGTCCGCTCTGAACTCTGCAAAGTGGCTTTAAATGCCTATCAATAGGGATATTGAAATGACAAAAGTTAAATTACCGCAGTACCAAAGCATTAAAATCGTGGAAGCTGCTGAGATTGCGAAAATCGAGGGGCAGACAATGCTGTTATCCTTCCGCAAGCATGTGGCAAAAGTCGAAGTAGATCAGACTTATCTCGACAAGCACCAGCCTCAAGTTGGTGGATATTTCGTCCGCTATGAAAACGGTTATGAGTCCTACTCGCCAAAAGGGCCGTTTGAATCGGGCTATTTGTCAGTCGAAACCACTATTCACGCCGCCAGGGTAGGTGCATCTTTTGGCATCGCAATCGAGATGCTGAAAGATGGCCATCGCGTAGCTCGCAAAGGTTGGAACGGCAAAGGTATGTTCTTGCGCATGGTGTCCGGCAAACAATACGACGTCGCTTGCGGCATTGCTCGCGATCTGGAGCTGGCGCCCTGGATTGGTATGAAAACAGCTGACGGCAAATTTGTGCCATGGCTGGCATCCCAGACTGACATGCTGGCCGAGGATTGGGTAATTGTGGAGATGGTGCCGTGAAAGATCAGCACACCAAAATTAAAGGCTATCGCGACCTGTCGGCCGAAGAAATCGCTCTGATGAACGAAGGCAAAGAGCTGGCCCAGAAAGTGGGTGAGTTCGTCGAGAAACTGGAACGTGCGGAGTTTGCCAAAAACTCACTTCAGCTGCCGGATAAACGCTGGCTGGCTATCGGTAAAACTGACCTGCAGAAAGGCTTTATGGCCGTGATCCGCAGCATCGCAAAACCGACCACTTTTTGAGGCTGATATGACATCAGAGCAATTTGCATATTGGCTTCAGGGATTCGTCGAGCTGGGCGGTCAGATCCCAACGGAAGCGCAGTGGGATAGCATTAAAGATCACCTGAAAACGGTGTTTGAAAAAGTGACCCCGCCTGTTCAGACGTCTAGTATCGGCGTACTGGCGTCAATGCGTGGTGGCCCCATTGGTCAAAGCATCACATCTTTATCTTGCTAAGGGAAAGCATGAAAATCGTTATTTATGGAAAGGACAGCTGCTCTTACTGCAAACGTGCGGTAGAGCTGGCTAAGCAGTTAAAATCTCAGGGTCATGGTGACTATGAGTATATCGACATTGTCGAAGCCGGCATTGACGCTGTCGCTCTGGGCGAGCTGGTCGGGAAGCCGGTGCGAACGGTTCCGCAGATCTTCGTCGAGGGCGAGCCGATTGGCGGATACACCGAACTGGCGACCATCGCATCCATCCTTTAAGAAAGGGGCCGCTTGGCCCCTCTCTTCTTTCATGGTCAACCTTTTTGAGTCGCTTAAAATTAAACGACACAAACCAATGAGATCACGTAATGAGCTTTAAACGAATGACACCCGAAGAGATGCATGAATACCTTTTACAGCAAGGTTTTTTGAGAGTGCGGCAGCTGGCCGACGATAGCTGGATTGGCGTGCTGAAACTGGCATTCACGACGTCAGTCTGTATGGATATTGACGAGGTCTCCCCATTCCGGTATCGCTGGTGTTTTGCTGATCCGAGTGAGGCGCATCACTTTTTCGAGACAGCTGTTGATTATGATGAAGTGCCAACTAAGCGCGATTCATTGAAAGGACACCGGTATCGTGGCGAACCACTGCTGCGTGAAAAGGATGAGTTTGGATTCAATAAATGGTAGAAACAACAAAGGCCCGAACAGGGCCTTTGTTTATATTTCCTGGAATTCTCGTTTGAGAGATACCTGGCTCAGTTTTCGACGCAACATGGTAGCAGAGGATTTCTTCTGTCTTTGGGCAAAGCTATTGTGTAAAGCTTCCATGGATGAGGTAGTTGAAACATTGCCACCTTCTCTAATGATGTTGCAATATTTAACACCTTCTGGCGTTAAGACCAGAACTTGTTCGTTGCGGGTCGCTGCAGTAGCCGCAGCAAGGCTTTGCAGCAGGTGTTTCTCACCATTCTGCACCAGTGCACGCTTCTGTTTATTGCGACGTAACGGCATAACAAGCCCTCCCGGTTGAGTCATCTTTGTAAACTTTCAGGAAGTCTGGAAGGAGCTTCCTGGGTTTACCTTTAGGTAATCCTGTTTTCTTATTATAACGTTGTTCGTGTTTTAACCCAAGAATATAATCGTATGTCTCTTCGAGGGAAGTTTTCCTATCAATATCGGCTACGCCACCGGAAGCAGCTTGGAAAACAAACCCTCCAATATCAAAGGTTTGATAATGTTGAAGCATTGCTAAAGCTACTTGTTCCAATACAACACCACCCGCCAACCCTTTGAATTTTACGTGCCGGAAATCTCCGAAAGACTCACGATCAATCCAAATATCGAAGTAAACCTCTGACATCCCATTGTGAGGGAAAGCCATGCCAGGCTCTAAGCTGTAGCCAATTTTCTGAAACGTCTTCTCATCTTTAATGCTCCCGAAAACTACGGTGTAAACCTCACCGCCGGCAACAAAGATATAACTATGATGAACGCGCTTGTCATAGACAAACTTTTTCCGTCGGAATCCCGATTCCTCAAGATAAACATCTTCTTCAATGGGTGACACAAGGCCCATATGCATTCTCCAATGTTATGTACAACCATTGTGCTACAGCCTCTAAATTTATTCAAATCGCCCTTTTGTGATTCCATACTCTATAGGTATGGAATCACAGTAAAAAACCAGTTATCTTTGGTTGACCTTATAACTAAAATACCGTTAAATACTGTATATGCATACAGTTACATGGAGGCAGCGATGTTAAATTCGTTCGAAATCGATAAAGCTTTGGAAAATTGTTCTGCTGAAACAGTTCAATATCTCCAGCGCTGCCAAGCCATGACCGGTTCGCAAATGATGACCATGGATGCCGATTCGAAATTCAGTGAAGCCTTTATGTTTTTCACGCGCTTATCACTCCTTGTGACGCGCCGGCGCCCAGAGCTAGGTGTTCACTGTATTCTCGTTCACGCAATGCCGGCGATCGGCAACAAAAAAGTTTCGGACATCAACCGCCTCACAGTTAACAGACTAATTAATGCCCTGGTGTTGGATGGCAAGTTAGTACAAAGCCGGCGCGTTTTTTCTGTTTTAAAACAGTTCCTTGGGTGGTGTGAGTTCCAGGGTGTGATCGAGACTTCCCCACTTGGAGCGATGTCTCTTAACAAAGTAGCCGGTGGACTGAAGCCAAGACCGCGGGAGCGTGTGTTGTCGGATGATGAGCTGGAAAAATTTTGGCACATGTGGGACTTTGCCGATGTTTCAGAGAGCACGCGTTGGGCCGCGCGTTTCGTGCTCTGCTCAGCCAGACGGCCGGATGAAGTGCTCCGGGCTAAACGAGCTGAATTCGATCTCAATAATGATGTATGGAATCAGGGTAGTAGGAATAAGTCTGGTCGTGAACATTCACTACCCATTAGCCCCATAATGAAGCTGTGCATTAATAAAATGATGGCCGCAGCCGGGAACAGCGATTGGCTGGTTCCCTCCCCAAAGAATGCAATGAAGCCTGCATCTAAGGTTCTGATAGCTCAGGCATCAAGAAGAATTATGAGTAGAGGTTATCTTTCCGATAACCTTCCGGCACCCTTCGAAATCAGAGATTTACGAAGGACGGCCAGAAGTACACTCTCTCGACTCGGTGTAGAGCAAGACGTGGCTCGTAAAATCATGAACCACAGTCTTGAGGGAATAGATCGCGTCTATGACAGACACGACTATCTTGACCGGATGTCCGAGGCAATGTCAGCATACTCTGAATTCTTAATTGAAACATGTAAGATCAATCAGTAATGCCTAACTTGCTCTTCAGAGCATCATTTTCATTCTTTATTTTTTTAACAAATTCATATATTTCGGGAAATCTCTCGGATAAGTACATCATCATAAAATCGTCTGGCGGCGCACCAACAGCTCTCGCGAATGGGATGACCTTGTCTAACGAAAGATGAGCACGGCCAGATTTGATGAGAGAAATGTTGTTAGCGTTCTCAAATCCAACTTCTTTTGCAATCTGAGCTTGTGTTTTGCCACAGGTGAGCATCGCTGCGGTCATAAACGGACGGTAACGCCCTTTGGGTTCGTACATGTTATAGTCTGCCTTGTATTGAATTATTTTAGTAAGTAACCACATACTATTAAATCATTTTAGTAAGTAATCACATATTTACGTATTGTTCAAGACTAAACCACTGAACCAAAAATGTAAATACACACCGCCAACTTTGGGTGACGGCGCTAAATAACCACAAAATAGAATAAAAATCAATAGGCTAAGTCTGCTTTTTTGGTGCAAATTTGTTGTAATCTTAAAAAAATAATAGTAACTTTGACATGAATCATTTAAGACATACTAATAAGCAATAAACTATTTAATGGTATTAACATGAATGCAATTTTGAACTGGATGTCGACGGCGACAAAACTATCAGCAATATCTTTGAGTGACCAGATCGGAGCCGACATCATTTGCGAACTGGGCGCGAAAGATGGACACATAGCAGGCTCCGATGATCTTTTTTTCCATATTAATCATCTAGATAAGGATTTCGCTTTAGTACAGGGAATTTCGAACTACACTCTCATTTGCATTCACACCAACTAAGATTTACCCTTCCTTTTTGGCTTTATACTTTCATTGATTGTGATTATCATACCCATAAATAATAAGCATTTATTTATGGGTATGTCATGAAAAAGACTTCAGTTAAAGATATCACTAAGTTTCGCGAGGCGATTAAAAACGTCGTTTCAATGCTGGTAGCACGCAACATCCCCGTCATAGAACGTGGAGATAAGGCATATGTTGAATACAACAAAGCCGGCGAACCTCTCTGCATCTGCATACCATCAATACCCGACGACGCCAGCGACAAGTTCCTGATGGCGGTACGCGGATTCATCGATCACGAAGTCGCTCACGTCCTTTTCACAGACAGTACGAAAGCCACCAGCTTCGTCTGGAACGCCGTAGAAGACACCTTCATTGAGCGAAAAATGGGGGAGATGTTCAAAGGCTCCAGAGCAAACCTCATCAACACACAAAAGCATGTCATCGATACGGTTTTCATTCCTAAAGAAATGGAGGCCATTGCTGAAAAGCTGGGCGATCAGACCCGCATGTTTATGGAGTTCTATCTGGTTCCCGTGCTGCGTGCTTGGAATGATCAAACGCCGTTCATCGACTACATGGAAGACCGCTGGGAAAGCGTTAAAGAGCCGGTATCAATCCTGATTAAACATGGTGTCGATAAGATGATCCCCAAAATAAGCAGCACGAGCGACAGTGTGGCAGTGGCCGCGCTAATTGTCCGACTGCTGGTCGACAAGCCAATGGAAAGCAAAGAACCTGACGGTTCAGATAGCAAAGAAAAAGGAAAAGGGAAATCGTCAAGCGAACCGTCCGAAGACGATTGTGGTAGTGGCAGCGATCTGCCCTGGCATGATGAGTCTGACGAGCAAGAACAATCAGACGCACCTGGAGATGGGGAGGAAAATGGTTCCCCGGAATCATCCGAGAGCGAAGGAAGTGAAGCTGCATCGGCCGATGCAGGAGATGGCGGTTCTGCTGAATCCGAAGAAGACAAAAAGTCAGATGGTATCGGGGACGAACCGAGCGATGCAGAAAGCGGAACGGGTGATATTCCCAAACCAACAAAAGGCGATCTGGAAAAGCTGGAGTCGACCAAACTACCAAAAGGCGCCATGGATATGTCTATGGAAGGGGCAATGAAGATGATTATTTCCAGCGAATCCGAATTGTCGACCGGCTATCGTCCGTATGAGCGCACTTACGACTTTATGGGGAGGCTTGAGCACGCATCGGAGTTCTTCAGAAACGTTCTGGCCACTTCGCCGAAAGGGTTCCACATGTACGGTGACGCTGATAACTACATGGTGATCCCAAAACATGAGGCCGTCTTCAATAAGAATATTAAGCCTCTAATTGGCGATGACATCGTCGCGACACTCGCTAAAGATCTTGAGCGAACGATAGCCAGCCAGAACCGCAATCAGTTTGTCCCAGGTCAGCGTCGCGGCCGACTGCATGGCCCAAGTCTGTATCGCCTGTCCGTCGATGATGACCGAGTTTTTCGCAAGCTGGAGGTCAAACGCGCGGTCAACTCATGCGTGCAGATTGTTATTGATATGTCTGGCTCCATGAGAGGGCAAAAAATCAAGACAGCTTGTGCAGCAGCCTACACACTGGCGGATGCATTGGCGCGTATCAACGTGAAAACTATGATAACCGGCTTCACAACATCTTCTCTGGCGATGCCTGGGAAGTCCGAGTTTAACCGCTCTGAAGCGCTTTTTCTGCCAATTATCAAGGGGTGGGAGACGCCGATATCCAGCAAACAAACGATATGCAACCTTGGCGCTCTCGCAGGTACGATGATACTGGCTGAAAATATCGATGGAGAAAGCATACTGGCCTTGCTTCAACATTTCTCTGGCCGCCAGGAAGATCGCAAAATCATGATTGTGCTTAGTGACGGAAGTCCAGCGGCTCAGGGGCGTGGTTTGACTGGCCACCTGAAAATGGTCACAAAACAGATTGAGCAGGATACCGATATCCATCTTCTGGGGATCGGGATTTTGACAGACGCTCCGCGTCACTTCTACCGCGACAACATCTGTCTGAACAATGTTGGTGATTTAGCCGAAACGCTCATCAAGCAAATGCAACGCCTACTTTCGTAGCCGTTTTTTTGGGCAAGGATGATAAGTAAATACTTATTTCCTTGCCTGTTATATATAAGTATCATTGACACATCAGAACTACTTCAAAAGGAAAACACATGTCGGTCGAAATGCAGAACAAAACAGTCGCTGAACAAGAAAAATCTCGCGAGATCGAAGAAACGCCTATTTCGTGCAAATGGTGTGGCGGCGAGACCCATCATGTCGGTTCTCATTTTATTGGCAAAAAATGCTCTGGCATCCCGAAAGAACACGAAGACAAGACGCCTAATGAATTGATGAAAATCTATGTTGCTGCATTTCCTGAAGCGCCGACTATGTCCGCCGCTGCCGCCAAACGTCTAAAAGAACATCAGGCCAAAAAGAAAGAAGAACCGGCTGCAGTTCACGTTGGGTACGCCGGCTTCGAAGACTATATGGTCGAAAAGGTCGCAGTACATGAAATACTCGGTCTCGATGCTGACTTACTGAAGACGGCATCTGGCGAGCCGCTGCGCATCACCGTAAACATCAATAAGCCATTCCCGGAGTTTGTGCCAAAAGTAAACCCTGACTATGTGTTCGGCGACATCGAGCTGCTTAAAGACGTGCTTATGATGATCGAGATGCGTATCCCTGGATATCTGTGGGGTCACGCAGGAACCGGCAAGAGTACGCTACCAACTCAGCTTTGCGCTCGACTAAACCGACCGATCATCCGTGCGCAGCACACCGCGTCCACTGAAGAGTCGCACATCTGCGGCCAGATTCTTGTGCGTGGTGGTGCAACTTATTTCGAGCCAGGTCTTCTGGCAAGTGCAATGCGTAACGGGTGGGTTTATCTGGCCGATGAATATGATTTCGCATTCCCGCAAATCCTTGGCGTTTACCAGCCAGTGCTGGAAGGTGAACCACTGATCATCAAAGAAGCAACCCCGGAGTGGCGCTACGTCGAGCCACATAAACGATTCGCTTTCATCGGAACCGGCAACACCAATGGCTCCGGTGATGAAACTGGATTGTACCAGGGTACGAATATCCAGAACGCAGCGAACTTCTCTCGTTTCGGTATCGTCTCACACGTCAAGTACATGGATAGGTCTCATGAGTCCGCGATGCTTGAGAAAATGGGTTTGCCGAAAGTGTACGCAACCATGCTTATCGATTTCGCAACCCGAATCCGTAGCGGGTATGAGGCAGGAAATATTAGCCAACCCATCGGGCCGCGTGAACTGCGCAATGCAGCAATGATCGGGATGGCGCACAAAAACTTCAAGAAAGGCGTTACGAAGTCTTTCATCAATAAATTACCGTCCACCAGTGCGGTATCCGCAACCGAGATAGCGCAGCGCGTCTTTGGTGATGAATAAAGGTTGCTTTGGCTCAGCATTGACAGCCTCAGAAAAAAGCGAGATCTGCGCCCGATGTGGTGACAGATCTCGCTGTCATGATGAAGCCCGTAAAAACATTGAGGCTATGTTTGGGAAGTTTATCGGATTCCCGATTGACAGCGTTAAAAATAAAAAAAGAACCACGAAGGAAAGCACATGAAGGCATTAATGGTACGCACCGATTTTTCTCTTGGTGAATCGGCGCTGAAAGCAAGCCGCGTAGCGAAGGCTGCGAAAGAGTTAGGTTATTCAGCCATTATCAGCGCAGACACAATGAGTCTGGCTTCAATCATCCCGCTGCAGCAGTCGGCTGGCGATGACCTGGCTGTTATTTGCGGCGTCCGTCTGGTCATTAGTGACAATCCTTTTTATGAAGCAGCGGTCAGAAAAGCCAAAGAGGAAGGTTCAGAGATCCCGGTATGCAAACTTGGGCGCCTGTACAGCTTCACCGCGCTGATAAAGAACGATGAAGGATACAAAGATCTCTGTGAGCTGATGACGTTGGGCAACCGCCGCGAGCAGTTTCACTTTTTCCCGCGCATCTCGTTGGAGCAGCTGGCCGAAACGTATTCAAAGGGCAACATCCTTCTACTGACGTCTGATCGCGATAGCATATTTCATCGGCAGGACTTCGTTAAAATCCTGACTAAATTGCTGGAGGTTGGTGGGCGTGACAACTTCTACAGCGTTGTGTATCCGATTGCTACGCCTCTCTACGATCAGTTGAACATGAAGGCGATGAAGGTGGCTAATGCGCTTAAAATCGCCCCTGTTGCGTTCTATCCAGCTTATTACGAGAAAGAAGAGGACGCAGACCTGCGCGACATTGCGCATATGGTTATCAATAACATCAAAACGGATCAGCCATATCGTTTTCACATCCCACACCAGCGCGACAACTCTATCCAGAACCGCAAGCATTTGCTGGTTCGCTTGATGGAATTCTCGAAACGCATGGGTATCGAGGGTATTAGTTCCGCGATGGTTAACGAGACTCAGGACGAAATCATTGCGGCGTGCAGCTGGCGCTGGCATGAGATGCCGGTCAGTCTGCCAGTTATGGCGGAAGATGAGGGTGATACGTTGACGCGAATGGCGGCAGAAGGATTGAAGCGTCGTTTAACAACGCTTGAATTTGGTTGGAAGCCACCAGCAGAGCAGTATCAGGTTTACATCAACCGTTTACGTTATGAGTTGAGTGTTCTGAAAAAGCTGGGATTTTGCGGCTACTTCCTGATGGTTGAAAATCTACTGTCATGGGCGCGTAAACAGGATATCCCGGTCGGGCCGGGTCGCGGATCGTCCGCCGGTTCACTTGTTGCGTGGGCGATTGGGATCACCAACATCGACCCGCTACGCCACGGTCTCCTGTTTGAGCGTTTCATCAACCCTGAACGTCTGGACTTGCCTGACGCGGATCTGGACTTCAGTCAGGCGCAACGACCTCGGGTACTTGAATATCTCGAAGAGCACTACGGCGAAAAATACGTGGCCGGCATTCCTAACTTCTCTTATCTGGGTATGGCGTCGGCACTCCGAGACACAGCGCGTATCTACGGCGTGTCAACGGAAGATATGGCGGTATCTAAGCAGCTGAAGCCATTCGATGATGAGGGATTAACTCTCGAAGAGACGCGCGAGCAGCTGGGCGCCCTCGACAAATACGCGAAAGCAAACCCGGAAGCATTCGACGCCGCGTGCAAACTCCAGTCACTGATGCGCAGCTATGGTAAGCACGCCGCGGGTGTCATCGTTTCTGGCGTACCACTGACTGAGCGAACACCAGTCGAGTTACGCAACGGGGTGCGCTGTATCGCGTTTGACAAGCGTTTCTGTGAATCAATGGGGCTTATCAAGCTGGACGTGTTAGGGCTGGCTACGCTCGATCTACTGGCTCTCGCTAAACGCTACATCAAAGAGAACGAGGGGATCGACGTTAACCTCGACGCAATCCCTCTCGATGATAAACGCGTCCTTGAGGGTATGGCGTTGGGTGAAACAACTGGCGTGTTCCAGTTCGAGTCTGGCGGCATGAGAAACCTGCTTAAAAACCTTGGAAGCGGCATCAAACCAATGTCGTTTGAAATGGCCGTCGCAACTACCGCGCTATATCGCCCAGGCCCAATGCAGTCCGGCATGATGGACACCTACGTCAGCGTTGCGCGTGGTTATGAGGACGCTCACTCACTTCACCCAAGCCTTGACGAATTGACCAAAGAAACCAACGGGGTTTTGGTCTATCAGGAACAAATCATGAAAGCGTCGCAGATCCTCGCCGGCTTCTCTCTGTCGGAAGCAGATATGGTAAGGAAGGCGATTGGTAAAAAAGACATCGAGAAGATGAAAAAGATTGGCGCCGACTTTTCAGATCGTGCGCAGCTTGGTTGGTTGGAAGTCCAGACTGACGACGGCCAGATTGTCACTGTTCATCGCGCCGCGCTTCATCCGTGCTCTGATGGTAAGAAGCGCACTGTCGAGCAAGCCATGAAAGAAGATGCCGACATTATTGAATTTGACACCTCTAAGTAATAAGTAAAATGTGAAAACAAGTTGTTTTTTAGTTTCTGAAAACAACTTGTTTAATGACAAAGGAAAACACATGAAGATTACTAAAATCATCTCAGAGAAGCCCGGACTCAGCGAATCAAAAGCAAAAGAGGTCTGGGATGCTTTCGAGAAATTCGGGTCGTATGGCTTTAACAAATCACACGCCGTGGCCTATACCGCAATCAGCTACCAGGCAATGTATCTGAAGACTCACCATCCGGCTGCATTCTTCGCCGCCGCACTGACAATTCAGGATGATGAAAAACACCGAGCTGTTGTAAAGGATGCACTGGCACGCGGCGTTATCGTGATGCCGCCAGACATCAATCTCTCAACTGACCGCATCGAAATAGTCGAACTGAAGGATGGCCGGGCGGCGCTATATGCCCCCTTCTCAGCTGTCAAAGGTTGTTCTGAAAAAGGCAGCTTAGCCATTATGCGTGCTCGCGAGCGTGTAGGTGGTAAGTTTGAGTCCAGAGCACAATTCAAAGAGGCGATCGAAGCCAGACTGTGCAATATCCGTGTACAGGAAGCGCTGGACGCCGTTGGTGCATTTGCCAGTATTGAGCCTGGCAGCGAACCAGCGATGGCGGAATCCCGCCGCAAGGCTCAATCAGAGCTGATGGGAAGCCTCATTATCGATGCGGTAAAAGTGAGTCGCCCGTTCGAGATGAATCCGAAACGCCAGGCAGAAGTATCGATGTTGATGGAAGAGCTGCGTAAAGAGGTCGGGGTGGGCGAAGATCTGGTTACTCCGCATATCGGCGTATCGCCAAAAATAATGATTATCCTCGACACAGCAAACGGCAACGATATCAGGACGGGGATCTTCATGGAGAACGGCTACGAAGATTTTAAGGCGAAAATGCTCGTTAATGGCGATCTGCGCATGAGCGAGGTGTACGTTACCGGCGTCATTAAGCAAGATAAGAAGTTGCCACTGTCCCGCGACGCAGAGAACACCTACATCGAGTTTATGAAGAAAGAGCTTGAGCTGGTTAAACCAACCTACGTCCTGACGTGTGGTCGCCTATCGGCCAGTCTCTTCAACGACAAAACCAAGGCAACGGATTTGGTCGGACGCAAGGAATACTTTGGCGCAATGGACTTGACCGTGTTTTACGGATTCAATCCGGGCATACTTCACTTCAGACCGGAAGAAGGTGAGAAATTGGAACTTATTATGGAAGACATTAAGGAAGCATTGTCATGAGCGAGGTTACAGTGTCACAGGAGTATATCGATAAGGCCATTATCGCTCTAAATAAGTCAGCATTCTGGGAGTTCGCAGACTGTCCCGTCACCATTCGTCTCGCTATGCGGCAGGCGGAGCTTGATGGGCGCCGAGCGAATAGCGCAGCACGTAGCGCAGCAAAGATAATTCTGAAGCGCGTGCGCGACCCGATGGTTCGAGATTATGTCGCTGTGATAGCTAAATCAAGCAATGTCAAAAAACATCTTGCTGAGTTTGAGGCTTATCGAGACCGACTGATATCAAAGGTTGCGGAGGAATTTGTCGAGGTAGGTAAAGCGGCCAGCGTCAAAGACTACCGTCTCCAGCGTGCTCAGCGTATAGCCATTACCGGGCGGGGAGTCGGAAAAAGAACGCTGGCAGAAATGTACGTAGCCTAATTGTTCGTGTTAATATTTAAGCTCAAAGATAAGTAAGGATTTACTATGGATTTAACCATTCCAATGTTCGTTTTAGCCTACTTAATCGCTGGCATCGGTTTCGCGAAAATCTGGTCTGAAGCGGCGAGTTGCGGTGATGTTGAGCTGAAGATAATCGGCTGCATCTTCTGGCCGATTGGACTGTTTGTTAGCGCTTTCTGGAGCTGGTAATGGATAAGGCGATCATCAAAGAAGTGATGGATGACATCAGGCTTGATACGCATGATTTGGACGCTGTCTGGCGTCGTCAGCCGGAGCTTGTCGCCATTTATGGTTTTAAACAGGTTGAGGCTGAAAGCGCCGCGAATGCTGCAAAGCGAGATTTAGAATCCATCGAAGCACGTCTCTATTCGACGACGCGTGCCGGTCTGAGTTTCGACGGTGTGAAGATCAGCGAATCGACGATTGAAGCCAAAATAAAGTCGTCTCCGGCGTATCTTTCGGCTCGCCAAAAGTACGATGACGCGAAGTATCTCGCTGAGTTTTACAAGCAGGTTGTAAACGCACTCGGACACCGTCGAGACATGATCGTTCAGGCGTCTAAAAAGGCAATTTCCGAATACGAAAGAACAGGTGTTGAACGATTTAACGCCCCTAAAAATGTATCTTGATAATAAGTGATCGCTTATCTATCATAACCAAGTGCAATAAAAGCCATTAACAATAAAGGAAAACACATGTCCGCTTTAATGAACCTTCTGAAGAAAAGCCAAGAAGTTGCGAAAAACGCACGCGGCAATCGCGGGAACGATCTGCAAAAGATGCAACCAGGCGAAAACTACGTTCGCATCATCCTGAACAAAGACGACCCTGACAATATTCCATTCTCCCACAAGTACGGCATTCACTATGCCAAATCTAAAGGCGAAGATGGGAAGGACGTATACAGCGCTCATCTGTGCTTTCAGCATACCCATGATAAGCCGTGCGAAATGTGCGAAATGGTTATGGAAGCTAAAGCGAAGTACAAAGGCAACAAAGCCATGGAAAAAGTCATTGACGATATGCGTGCCTCTCCGCGCATGGCTGTTGTCGGCATGTGGTCTCAGAAAGAAGACTTCAGCGACACCGACAAGACTTCTCTCATCGATATGCCTATGTCCGTGTTTGACGACCTGATGGACGCCATTATGCAGGATATGAACGATGAGATCGGCGAACCGCTGAGCCGCGAAAAAGGTTACGCGTATCAAATTACTCGCACCGGATCTGGTCTGGATACTGACTACAAAGTCAAACCGATGCGTAAAAACAAAACAGCCGTTCCGGCTAAGTTCTGGGACAACCAGCCGTCTCTGGAACAGTTTGTAAACCAGACCGATCCGACAAAACTGATGGCGACCTCCAAAATGATTGCTCGCGCGACCGGAATCGCACTGCCAGCGTCTATGGGTTCAAGCGCCGGCGCTCTGCCAACCCCAACCGGCAAAGCAGCTGCATCTCTTCCAGGCATGTCCATTACTGGCGTAGATGACTCAACTGCCGAAGCCTCTTTACTGGATAAAGAAGTTGAATACGCGAAAGAAACCGTATTCGAACCAGAAGAGAAAGAGGTAAAAGAAGTAAAAGAAGCGCCAGCAAGCGAGCCAGCAGCTGAGCCGGAAAACGAAGATCTGGATGACATTTACGCGCAACTTAACGCGCTTTCAATGTAAGCCAGCCGTTGATTTTAAAGGCGTCTTCGGACGCCTTATTTATTCGTGGAGAACAATGCCGTGAACATTTTAATAATCGACGGAAATAGCCTCGGTTACTACCACCAGCAGCAACCAAAAAAACTCCATAGCGGCGATATGGAGACCCACGCAGTGTTTGGTTTTATCACCAACATGCGCCGCTATGCTTCGCTTCTGAAGGCTCGACCAATAGTTCTGTGGGATGGTTTCAGCGACAAGCGTCGCGAGTTTTACCCGGACTACAAAGCCAATCGTGACGACAACGCAGAAATGAAACAGATGAAAGAAGGTTTTGCAGTCCAAAAGCCCTTCATCAAAAAAGCAATCACCTCGCTGGGTGTTGATCAGATTACTGCAATCGACGGTGAAGCTGACGATTTAGCCGGAATTCTGAAGAAGCGTTATGTTGCGTCGAAAGACGTCGAGCACATCTACCTGTTAACCGCGGACTCCGACTGGATTCAGCTGGTTGACGAAAAGGTAACATGGGTCAGTTTGCGCGAGGATGCTAAGCATAAGCGCATCAATATCGAGGCGTTTTCTGAGTTAACCGGCTACCCAACACCACGCGGCTATCTGGAAGGTAAAGCGCTGCAGGGTGATAAGTCGGACAACATTCAGCAAGTCGGCGGTATTGGCGACAAAGGCGCGATGGATCTGATTAACGAGTATGGCTCCATTGTTACGCTGGTTAAGGGGATTTGCGATGGATCTATTGTCATGGACAAAGGTCGCAACAAAACGGCAGTGAATAACCTGGCAAAGAACGCTTTCAATGAGAAAACCGGCTGTCGGATGCTTGAAGCGTTTATGCGGAATATTAAGTTGATGGATCTCATCGACACCAAATTCGCCCCGGAGAAGCTGGAGATTATTCGCGGTGAGCAAAGCCTGGAAACATTTAAGCAAATCTGTATGCAGTTAAGTTTCCAGTCAATCATCAGCGATATGGATGTTTTTGTCGTGCCGTTCGTTAAGCGCTGCGGGTTGGTGGCTGAATGATTGCGTCAATTATTACTGGAAAATCCACTACGCCGACCGCGCTGGCGAAGGAGTTAGTCTTCACCTATGGCGAGTATGTTGTGTCTGATTTTAACGCGTGCATCGTCGGTCACAAAATCGCTCTGACAGCACGTGAAGTAGATATCGTGAAAGGCCATATTCTCACCATCATTGAGCGATCCGCAAAAATGATGAACTGCGACACCATCACGTTTAATCGTGAACAAGCCGAGAAAGAAATCGGCATAACTAAATAAAACCAAAGGAAAACACATGAAAAAGTCACCATTAGCAGTAGCCATGAAAAAACGTATCGGCGGAAATGATGAGATCCAGAAAGTCGAGCAATGGCTGGACACCGGTTTTCCCCCGTTAAACGAAGCCGTTTCTGGTGATCTGGAAGGCGGTCTTCCTTGTGGGCGTATTGTGGAGATTTTTGGACCTCCGTCTGCAGGCAAAACTTTCCTCGCAACCCGCGCGATGATTGCAGCGCAGAAGGTCGGAGGTATCGCCGTATTCCTCGATCATGAAAACAGTTTTGACGTTGGTCTGGCTGAAGTTATGGGACTTCAATCTGATGAAGATGAAGGTAATTGGGTCTATAAGCAGCCAGACACCTTTGAGGACGCCATCGACTTGACCGGGCAAATCTTGTCTCTGGTTCGCAAGGAGAGTCTGATCCCAGCTGAAGCGCCCATCGTCATTGTCTATGACTCGCTGGCCTCAATGGTTCCGCGCCAGAAGTTCGAGAAGTTCGAGAAGATGGCGGATGGCACGGCCAAAGAGAAAGACGAGCTGAATATGAACGACAACACGGCACTGGCTCGCGCGACTTCGGCAAATCTACCAACGCTGGCTAAGTGGGCGCAGAAATACAATGCCTGTCTCATTTTCCTGAACCAAGTTCGTACAAAAATGGGCGTAATGTTCGGAGACCCTACCACTTCCCCAGGCGGCGACTCTCCGAAATTCTACGCTTCCGTCCGCATCAAGCTGGGTGGCGGTCAGTTGAAAGAAGGCGGCGATCGTGTTGGTCAGTTGGTTAAAGCAGAGTGCGTCAAAAACAAAGTGGCGCCACCGTTCCAGAAATGTGAATGGAACTTCTACTTCGACCCTTCGCGTGGTCTGGACGTCGTAGAATCGCTTGTAGAGTACATGCTTGATAAGGGATACATTCCGAAGACGTCCACCGGGCGCATCGAGATTGGCGATAAGAAGTATACAAAGTCCCAGATCGTCGATATGTACCGCGAGAAGGATTTGGGCGAAATCGTGAAGGCTATTAAGTCGATTCAGGCGAAGATGAAGTCAAAGGACGAATTAGAGCCAGCTGACGCGTAAATCACTAGAGAGCGACCTCAGTCGCTCTCTTTACTTCCCTTTCTAACACCAACTTTAGAGAAATGACCATACATTGCGCCAAGGCTGGCAAATGGAAATTTTTCGCCCATTTGAGACCGAATGTCCTTACCTGTATATTCGCCAGATGCCCACATATCAGTACATACAGCTCTAAGTTGAACACGAGGATTTACCGGTTTCGGTTTAGGGGGCTTCTCACGAGGTTTTCTCGGATGCTCAGGTACGATGCCATTTTTCTTAAACCAGCGTCTAAGTGCGCCGACGTTTTTCATACCTAACTCGGGAGAGAGTTCATCAAAGATTTGTCGGGTTGTGTGCTGGCCGGCTTTCCTTAACTCCACGGCTCTTTCTCTCAAAGTTGCTCGCGGATTCTTCGGAGCGTCGGGCGACTCCGAGTTTCTTACGTATCCATTTTGCCGGAACCAGAAAAGAAGAGATCCCTTGCGCTGTATACCCAGACGGCCTTTAAACATTTCAAGTAATTCGGGAGCGCTATACAGACCTGAAATCCATAACGCGGCAGCTTTATGCCTGTTTTCATTAATTTTTTCTTTGGACTTGGAGCCTCGGATCGTGCCTTGTGATGAAAGCCAATGAACGAGTTCAGCTGAAGAACTCATGCCCATTCGTTTTCCTAACACCATAAGGATCATGTCAGCATCAAAGGCCCCATTCTCCCATAGCTCAATGGCTTTTAACCCCGCCAACTCTCTGTCTGTCATTCGTCTTCCCGGCCGCTAAAAAGACCATGTTATGCAGGATAAAAACTGGGTTCAATATGTTTTGCTTGATGATAAGTAAGTGCTTATCTATTATGTGTAAGCTTTTCAACAAGAGAAAACACATGACCACAAAACTGTATTTGAAAATCTGCGTCACGATCGGGTTTGCGATGACGATGGTAGGGTTAGTTATCCCCTATCTCATCTCTCAAAAAAGCGACATCACTGTCCTGATTGGCTTCGTGCTGATGTTCGCAACCCCCTTCGCTTCCTATAAAGCGGCTAAAAGCATTATCCATCAACTAATTACAGGAAAAACAAAATGAAAAAGGGAATTATCGCACTGGCTATCGTAGCCTCAATGACCATGCTGACCGGCTGTGAGTACGTTAAGCCTGGTGAAGTGGGTATCAAGGTCAACAAATTAGGTGACGACAAAGGTGTTGGTGAAGTTGTTGGCGTTGGCCGTCAATGGATTGGCTGGAATACCACTCTGTACACCTTCCCTACCTTCAAGCAGATGAAGTCGTATGAAGACGCCTTCAACTTCCAAATGAGCGATGGTACAGCGATCGGCTACCACATTGGTGTAACTTACAAAGTAGACCCGACCAAAGTCACCACCATCTTCCAGACCTACCGTAAAGGCGTCGACGATATCACCGAAACCGATCTGAAGCAGAAGATCGCAGACGTACTGATTAAACAGGCCAGTCGCATGACCACTGACCGCTTTATCGACGGCGGCAAAACTGAACTTTTGGATAATTCACTGAAAGCTATTCAGACCGAAATGGGGCCGGTTGGAATTCAGGTTCTCAGTCTGTCTTGGATGGGTAAACCGGAGTACCCGCCGAGCGTTATCGAGTCCATTAACGCCAAAGTAACGGCGAACCAGACCACGCTGCAACGTGAGCAGCAGGTTAAGCAAAAAGAAGCTGAAGCAAACATGGTTCGCGCTCAGGCAGCGGGTGAAGCTGACGCCAAGGAAACTCTGGCTAAGGCTGATGCTGAATCTATCCGCATCCGCGGCGAGGCTCTCCGCCAGAACCCGGAAGTTATGCAGCTGGAGGCCATCAATAAGTGGAATGGCACCCTACCGCAGTATATGACCGCAGGGACCAGTACCCCATTCGTTACCGTCAAGTAATCGAACAGTCCCAAAGGCGCCACTTCTGGCGCCTTTTCTTTCTCCGTAAAATATCAGCCATAAGAAAACAACTTGTTTAGAGAGTGTGTATGAATAAATCGTGGATCGACAAAAACCTGATTGCCGTACCGATTGAGGAAGTATCTACACCCAAAACTGGCCGCGTGGCTCGCGTGGGTGCGTTCAGAAAAGGACATACCATTACAGCGGAGCATCGGGCATTAATGGAAGCAGGCAAAGCCGAAAGAAAAGCCAGACGGCTCTCGCACAGCGCGGCAAAGCGTATAACGTTCAGGAAAAACGCCCGCCTTATCGATCTGAACAAAACACCCGGCACGCCTTACTTCTTCACGCTGAAGCCTTTGTGCGACATTGAACCGGAATATTTCAACGAGGCAATGACAGGGTTAATAAAGCGTCTAAGAACCGCCAGCGCAGAATATATCTACGCGCTGGAATGGGCAGAGCACGAGAGGATGCCGCATATTCACCTTGTCGCCAATATCCCCGGAAATACGCCCGCAGAGGTGGAGGCATTTGCAGAGGGGGTTATCCGTTATTGGCTAAAGAAAACGCCGAAGAACCCCAACGCCAGAATCAAGCATGACGCCAGACCCGTCTACGATGCCCACGGGCTATTTAACTACATGTCGAAACAGACGCCGGACGAGTTCAACGCCAGAACAATAGCAACGGGCAAGGATTGGTCAGTAATTAGCGTCACAGGTTGTTCAAGAGGTTGGGTGGAGTCCAAGTTTGATACCGCAGAGGTGAGCAGAGATTTTTATGGTCTGTAAGAACTGTGGTGAAACCATGGAGGGTGACGGCTACCAGAGAGTCATCCACTGCCCCAATGCAGACTCTGAAACTTACGACTACTCAGAGCCTGATTCAAACCCCGTAATGTGTGAAGGAGAAGACAATGGCGAGAATTAAACAGAAGCCTGAAGAGAGAAGCGGCGAATCGTTCAAAGGCCGGGATATGGTGACGCACCCAGCGTTTGGCCTGGTGCGTGTTGGCCGGGTCAGTTCGTCCGGTACAAATCTGTTCGACTCAGACATCGATCATAGTGAGCTGATTGAATTAACGTTCCATCGAGCGGCTATCGAACGAGATGGCTACAGCTACCGGATCACAAAGTCAGAAGACCGTAGCGCTCTTATGGTGGTTCAACTCAGCGCAGCACAGTGGGCGGCGATGGTGTCCAGTTTCGGCGTTGGCGAGGGCGTCCCATGTACTCTTTCATCGATCCGCGACGGAAAGCTGGTTCACCTTCCCGAAATAGAGAAGGCTGAGACGATGCACGAGCGGTTCTCTAAAGATATTGCTGCACGGGTTCGGAAAGACGTTGCCGACATCGAGAATCTCGTCGACCAGCTCGGTGCGTTGATTGCTACCGGTAAGGCTGGCAAGCGCGATCTCCGCGCCATTTACGAATCACTGTCCAGAGCGGTAATCAATCTTCCAGGCAATATGGCGTTCGGCGCGGAACTCACGCAGGAAGCTGTCGATAACATCGTCTCAGCTGGCAAAGCAGAGGTTGAGGCGTATGTGGCTGGTGCCGCGATGCGTCTGGGTCTTGAGCAAATAACTTCAGCGCCAGACATCGATCTCAACGAGTCAATCAGACTTATGCTGGAGGCTCGTGATGACGCCTAATATCCAGCTCAACGGCGAGTTGAGCGCCCACCAGCAGGAAGCCTTTTTAAACACGTTCTCCACTAAGCACGAAAGGACACCAAATGCGTAACAAATATCCAGGTTGCTGCTACTACTGCAAAAATTGGGTCGCCAAAGGTGAAGGCCATTTTGAACGCTTCGCAGGTCGATTCCGAGTCATTCACGCCGAATGCGTGCTAAAGCAACGCCAAGAAAAATCCGCGGCTGCTGCGTGATGTAGCTCTTACCTAAAAGTATGTTGTAACTATAAAAGGCAAAACATGATCACTATCGAATGCACCGGCACACGCCCAGGCATCAACTGGTTTACTCCGGGGAAAACATACTCCGGTTACTCAGACGCTGATGGGCAGGCTATACACACGAAAGACGACTTCGGTCGCGATACGTTCGTCTTTTTTGCTGCGTCCCTTCATGGCACATTCACAGAGGTAAAAAACAGTGACATTACAGAGTAATAGGTGAGTAGAAAGATAATTCTGTGACCGTGTCACTTATTTTTGCAACCTCATTTAGACACATAAGATAACAACTTGTTTATTACAACAAAGGAAAGCACATGAAGGCTTTATTACAAGTTTGCGCATCACTTAATACGTCATATTCACCTTATTCTATTTTAGACGTGCCTGAAGGAACGAGCGATGATGACCTGCAGGTAATCGCTAATCAGATCCTGCCATCGCTTTATGGTAGCGAAGATACCGTTACGGTTGACGAGGATGGTGTTTGCTGGAGTAACGGCGAATGCTGGTATATCGAGGACTTACGCTTTATTAGCGACGAAGATGCGGCACATTTGACCCGCATCCTTGGTCTTTCCTCGTTCTAATTGATAAGTAGACATTTATCTAATAAGGTGTATTATGCCGTTCCTGTATTTAGCTACATCAGTTTTTTTGCTCTTTGATAGCGTATTCGTTGGCAGTTTTAGAAAAGCATTAGCGCCGGTTAATGGTCGGATTGTAGATGTTTTGGTGGGCGTGTTTCTGGCTATCACTCTTGGGAAGCTCTTCTAATCATGAAAACGATTTTTGCAGCTACCCTGGCTATCCTGATTGCACTACCGAATGCAGGCAACTCAGCCGTGATGAAATGCCAGATGAACATTATGCGCATAGAAAATGGCGAAATGTCAGGCACGCCACATCGTGTTGCTGAAGCTATCCTGACGGCAGATGCTCACCAGTTCTACGCTGTTGTAGGTGAGAGAATAATCAGCTCACCTATACTATCGGAGAACAAAGGCAATTTGGCCGCTTACCATTCTGGCGCCGCTTACTTTATGCGTAAAGACACCTTTGGTGTTATTTACGATGACTTCGGATATGTGTTTGATGAATGTGAAAAGGTTGCGTAATGAACAACATCGCTAACAGCATGGAAATTGAAAAAATTAGACCATACTGGCGTGCAAAAGGATTTACTCGCCCGGAAGACTTCTCAACAAGACTGGAGCGTGACGACTGCCAGATTGTGTATCGCTACCGCTCGTGGCAGATGATTGAAAATGGTGAGACGAAGGCGAAGGCTAAATCACATCGTCTCTACAATCTTCTCTCATCGATCACCTGACATTAGATAAATGTTAGTGGTTACTAACCCTTTGATATCAACGTCTCACAGGTTAGTAACCACTAGGGGGCTAAATGGAACCCTCTAAAAATGACTCCTGATCGAAGTCACCGCTGGCGGCATAGCGTACCGCTGACAGCATATCAATTACCGCTGGCAACATACATTGAGCCGCTGACAGCATATCCACAACCGCTGACAGCATACGAAATAAAAAAGCCCTCTATTCGAGGGCTTAAATTTGGTGTGAATAAACGATTCCAGACCTTCCTAATCACCGCTGACAGCATATCTAATAGTCAAATCACCGCTGGCAGCATACCATTTGCCGTTCACAGCATATATTGCACCGCTCAGAGCATATCAAAGCAACTTCAGACCGTTACTAAGTATCTCAATTAGCTTTATATTCTCAGGCGTCAAATCCGCAGAAAGTTCAGCTATCTTCTTGATCATGTTTTGTTTTACGACTTCCAGCTCGCCGTTCTCTTGTGGCCCTTCCACTTGCTCTGCAGGCTTCTCAGGCTTCGACGGCTTCTCTTCACCAATGACTTTAAGTTTCGGGTTGCGTCCATGAATCTGAATAAATACAGAGCGACCACGCTTCACCTCTGAGTAATCGAGGTAGCCAAGCTCTTTAAGAGACTTCAGACCGTTTCGAATGGTCTGATTTTGGGAGCTGATGCTTGAGCTATTCAGATTCAACCTCGCACGCAAACGAGCCAGAGATATTGGCGCCGGCCGCGCCGGAAGACTTTCAATGAAGGTGTATAGCGCCTGGGCGGTTTCTTTACGTGGAAGTTTGTTGATGACCTTCAGTTGGAGAAGAACTTTGTGGTCAAACCGGTATAGCTCTGACAGCTTTGGTTCGGCGTGAAATATGATGGTGTCATTTTTCTCATTGTAATCCACGCTATTCACCAGATGAACCATGAGCAGAGATATCTTGTTCGAGCCGTCCACGTTCTTCTCTTCGTATGTGCGCTGGAACGAAAGCGTTGTGCGCATTATCTTCAGCAGGCTGTTCGTAATCCTGTCTCGCAGCGTCTTGCGTATCTGGGAAGATGGATACCCACAGAACTTGGCAAACTTCGTGATGCTTAGCTCAACGCGCCCACTGGCCTCCCCATACTCGGCAAGTGATCGGACGACACCAACCCACGTCTTGAAGTCGTGATCCATATCGAGACGTGGGCCGGTTATTTTGATATCGGAATAACCCTCAGATCTCGCAACCTCCAGTTGCACCAGTTCTTTTGAGGCGTCTATCTGGTTGGAGTTATTTCGTTTACTATTCTTCGTGCCTTTGAGCGTGGGAACGAACAATCCAAGTCTCATCAACGCAATGGGTTGTACGGTATTGTTGCTGTTAGGGGTGAGGTCGCCTGTGAATAACGCCGGAACACTTTCGTCGATCGCGTCATCATCATCGATTAACGGTATGTTTTCTTTCTTCTTTTTTTTGCCTGTGGACATGTGGACACCTCATTGCTTAAACCGCTGGTAGCATACTTCATTTACCGTTAGCAGCATACACAAAACAGTCCACAGCATATCGCACGCCGCTCGCAGCATATATTTTTCCGCTGACAGCATACGCCAATGGTCTTTCAGAGCAGGCGTGGCGCGGGTTGCGAGGATCGGGGATCTCTTTTGATCTAATGTATGATCTATATAGGGATCTTATTATTGGGATCTATCCAGTTGATATGTGGATAACTTTTCAAGGCATTTTAGTACGTGAGCCTTGTTTTTGGTTTAATGTGATAAAAAATACAAGGCCAAGCATCAAATGAATATCAAACAGTCGCGTTACATCAGAAGACTTGAAGATGGGACTTACACCATCAAGCCTGACTCTAAACTGGTTGCTTCCAGGGACATGTGTGAGGTTTGCGGCATCAAAACCGCCTGCCCGATCTACAAGACTCGGGCATCACTGCTGGAACAGGGAGCGTCATTTGAAATCAATACATGCAAACGATACGTCCCGCTCATCTCCTTCAGAAAACCTTATCTTGGTTTAAAGGAGGCATACTTCAACACAATGCGCAGCGGCGTAACCTGGGTCAACCGCGTTAGTGAAAATTCTATTGTTTGCCTGGTTGGTGCTGAGAACGGTGAGATCATACGCTTTGCGCGCGTCGCAAAGGTGTTCTCTGGCCCCGTCGACAAAATGCTCAAGATAAACGCCAGGTTCAACCATCTATGTCTCGGCGGAAAAACTCAGGACGAGGTAAAAACCGTTATCCAAAAGTCATACGGCCACTTCCTGAAAGAAGACAGCTTGCTGACGGTAATCTACCTGAAGAGTCTAAAGCACGAGCACGATTGGGAATATCACACCGAAGAAGAAATTCGAATGATGGAGGACGTCACCCCGCCAGATAACGTCGTGAGTCTCGATGAGTTAAGACGTAGATTCGAAGAGAAGATTTAACCGCGCATATTCAGCCCCTCCGCTATTCTGAGGGGCCTTCTCTCTAACCCCCAACTCGCCCAAAGTAACCACTAAATCTCTCAGGGGAGCGTTTTAGGGGCTTTCTTATTGTGTATCTTCAAAAAAACAACGGCATACATTGCACATCTTAAAAATTCACTTATTATCGTAATACAATTACAATTTGTTTCTAATGTACATGTATGCACATAGGTATAAACAATGGAAGATAAAGAAATAGAGTTTTATCGTAATGGTAATGTGAGTATCACTAACGCTCGTTTTATGGTAGGCAGCACGACTTACGCTATGCATGGTGTTACGTCAGTAAAGCGCGGAGAAAAGATTCCATCCAAGGTTGGCCCAATTATTACTGGCATCATTGGTATCTTAATGATTTTCTTAGCAGCTACGCTGATGTTTAAAGCAATCGGTGTACTGGTCGTTCTCTTTGCCATCTTCTGGTTCAAGGGCCTCAAAACAGAATATCTTGTCTTTTTAAATAGCGCTTCTGGTGAGTCCCAAGCCTTAACCAGTACGGATAAAAGCTACATCGATAGCGTTATCCACCACCTCAACGAAGCTATTATCCACAGAGGTTAAAATTCAAACTGGGTAGCCAATAGACTACCCACCTCCTTGCCATACCTCCCCCTCTCAAAAGATATAGCATAGCCTATCGCACTTCGGTATCATGCTCTTAGATAAATAAGTGGTTACTTATTGTTGGTGTTTAATATGCACCTGATGAAGTCGCTTGGTGGCCTGTTAACCCACTCTATCATCGAATAAAACAACAACAGGAAAACACATGAAAACGATATACGGTGTGATTTCAGACCCACACTATCATAGCTGGTCTGCGTTCTCGACAATCAGCGTCAGCGGTCTGAATTCTCGTTTAAAAATTCAGCTCGATGCAACCATCGAGGCGGCAAAAGCGATCAAAGCTTCTGGCGCAAAATACATGTTTGTTGCTGGCGACACATTCCATACGCGCGGCTCAATCACCCCTTCCGTGCTCCACTTCGTCACTGAAACGTACAAAACCATTGTTAACGAAATCGGTCTGGAAGTCTGGATGCTGGCCGGCAACCACGACCTGGAAACCAATGACTCAGTATTTTCGGCAAATGCGGCGGCATCATTGCAGTCGATTGGCGTAAATATCGTCTGTGGCCCGGCACAGAGCGTGAAAATTGATGATGTAACAGTCCACTTTATCAGCTGGCGTAACAGTCATGCCGAATTGCTGGCGGATATGAAATCTCTTCGTGAGAAAGCTGGCCCAGGCATTCACGACATTGTGATCCACACAGGCATCAACAAAGCCATACCGACAATGCCAGACGCAGGGATTGAGGCAAACGATCTGAAGGAACTCGGCTTCCGTCTGGTTCTTTCCGGCCACTATCACAATCACAAAGAGATAATCCCTGGTGTCGTGTCAGTCGGTGCGTTAACCCACCAGAATTGGGGCGACGTTGGTACGTTGGCCGGGTTTATGTTGGTTCAGGAAGACGGTTCATTCACGCAGCACGAAACATCGGCACCGAAGTTTGTATCTCTGGAAGGCGATGTGACTGAAGACGACATTCGCGGCAATTATGTTCGCTATCGCGCAGTCATTGAGAACGACGCCGAGGCAGTGCAAATAAAAGAGCAACTGGCAACGCTGGGTGCCGTGGGTGTTGTGACAAATCTCATCAAAAAAGCGTCGATGATGGCTGGAACTGCAAGCACCGAATCCACCAGCAAAATCGACAGTCTCTCTGAATCAATCAGTGCCTACTGCAAGGTTGTCCACGATACGGATGGCGGCTTCGATCTGGCTAAGCTCGACTCACTATGCAACGAAATCCTATTAGAAGCGGAAAGCGCGGGGACGTCTGAATGAAATTCCTAAATCTGAAAGTTGAAAACTTTATGGTCATTGCTGAGGCCAGCGTTGATTTGGATAGCCGAGGCTTGGTTCTGATTCAGGGCATTAACGCCGCGGACTCCAGTGCAGCGAGTAATGGCGCCGGCAAATCAACGCTGATGAATGCTTTGATGTGGTGTTTGTACGGGGAAACAGCCACTGGATACAAGGGCGATGACGTTCTAAACTCAACGACGCCAAAGAACTGCCGCGTTTCCGTGACCATTGAAGACGAAGGTAAGCAATATGCGGTAATTCGTCACCGTGCTCACAAAGAATTCAAAAATCGTCTCATTGTCCGCAGTGAAGACGGTGATTTGACCAAAGGCAAGGACACGCTGACTCAGGAACTGGTTGAGCGGCTGATCGGCTCTTCGAAAGAAGTATTCATGGCATCCATCTATGCCAGTCAGGAAGCCATGCCGGATTTGCCAGGTATGACGGATAAAAACCTGAAGGCGATTGTTGAAGAAGCAGCTGGCATCGACCGTCTGACAAAGGCTTATGCTATCGCCCGCGACAGAGCTAATGCGATGAGCGCTCGACTCGACAGAGCCAACGCTCAGGCTGAAAGCACAGTATCGCTTATCACTTCAACAGAGACGGAGATTGAGACCAGTACAGCCGCTGCCGAGGCGTGGGAGAGAACACGTTCCGTTAGGCTCGATGAAGCACGAGCCGAAGCGACGCTGATCGAAGTCAAGGTAACGGAGGCCAGCATGGAAATGGCCGACATCCCGGCCACCATCAACAAAATTGAGAACCAAATCACGGATGAAAAGAAAAAGCTTTCCGGCAGGGCTGAACATGATAAGAAAGTTCAGGCAGCGAACACAATGGTGGCTGATGCAGCGGCGGAGATCCGAGCGACTGAATCAGCCCGCGACAGAGCCGTTAGCGCAGCAAAAAAAGCCAAGCTGAATGCGGATAATGTCAATTCAAGCGTAGGCAAGCCATGCTCGACGTGCGGTAAGCCATACACTAGCGGTGATCTGTCTCACGTTCATGACAACTACGTCGGCGAAGTCCGTAAGTATGTAGACGAAGCTAAATCACTAACAGCGGATTTAGCGGCCAAAACGGAGCGTCACGATAAAATCGTCGTGCTGCGTGATCGTCTTGTCGCCTCGACCCCCGACGTCTCCGCAATCACTGAGCGCATTTCTGAGCTTACCCGCAGTCTGGGTAACGTAAAGTCACGGCAAGTCGAAATAAAAGCGGCAGAGAGTGCTCTGGCTCGCGCAAACGCACAAGTGAAAGCGATCTCGGAAGAAGTTAACCCTCACAATGCAGCCATTTCCCGTCATCGCGAAAATCTGGCAATCCACAAAGAGAAGCTGAAAGAGATCCGACGCGAAATCGAAGGGATGAAAGATCAGGCGCTTTTGCTTGAGAAGGCACGTCAGATTTACTCCCCATCCGGCGTTCGCTCGCACATTCTGACGGCAGTAACACCATTCCTGAACGACAGAACGGCGGAGTACCTGAGTACGATGTCGGATGGCAATATCTCTGCGGTATGGTCAACGATGGACACCACGAAGAAAGGAGAGATCCGCGACAAGTTCAACATTGCCGTTGAGAAGGCTGGGTTCAGCAAAGACTTCCGTGGTCTGTCCGGTGGTGAAAAGCGGAAAGTGCGTCTGGCTTGTGCGCTGGCGCTTCAGGATATGGTCGCGAACCGGGCCAGCAAAAGCATTCAGTTGTTTATCGGCGATGAGATCGACGATGCGCTGGATTCGGCAGGACTTGAGCGTCTAATGGGGATTCTGGAGGCGAAGGCACGTGAGCGTGGCACGGTGATGATTGTCTCGCACAAGGAGATGAAGTCGTGGTTCCGCGAAACGGTGACGCTGGAGATCAAAGAGGGTCGCAGCTATGTCGTTTAATCCGACTGGCAATCAGTTTGGTCAGATCGTTACCTGCGTTGCTGCAGCGCGGGTAATGGCTATGCGCTTTGGCGGTATTGTAGATTTTGGCTCTTTCACAAGCCATTACAAAGACGAGCTGACACGCCAGCGCATTATTGAGGCAAGCGAAGCCTTGTTTGATGCTCAGTGGATAGGTGATTCAGCGCTTGTCTACATGGGGAATGTATTTGGTGCCGATCATATGGGTGGCGGCATAATCGTTTCGAGCAAGGAAGATACTGATATTGTTTTTAACCAGGTGAAGTCTGCCCATTTGTCTGACCGTATCCAGCATATGAGCGCGAGGATGGCTGTTCGTCGCGTTCAGAATGACATGGCTCGATTTGGGCAACGACATAAATCAAAGGCATTTTCGAAGGTGGAAATGCCGGTAACGCTGATTGGCGATGGTGTTCTTCACTTCGGCATACGCTTCGATGACAAAGTTGAAACAGGTTTCATCGTGTCGACTGCCGTCCCAGATGACGCAAAAGAGAGCCTTCAGTACGCCAGTGAAACTATGAAAAAACTGGCCGTTTGCATCGCTGAAATGTGGCCCGATGTCATTGCCGGTTTCTCAGAGATTCAGGCATCGGGATGCGAACTTGATGAATTTAGCGAGGTGATAGAGCTTCGCAAAGCTAACCCCATTTGGGGAACGTGGTAACAACAAAGGAAAGCACATGAGTAATAAAATTATTAAATTCGCAGGGTTTGACCCAAGTCTGCGTAACTTTGGGATCGTCACTGGTTCGCTGAATCTGGATACTGCTGAAGTGACCGACGTGTCAATTAAACTGATTGAAACAGAGGCAACTTCAGCAAAAAAAACTGTTCGAACCAATAGCGACGATCTGCGTCGAGCAAACGAAATCTGGCGCGGCATTAAGCCCATCGTTGATAGCGTAAATATCGTGTTTGCGGAGCTGCCAGTGGGTAGCCAGTCCTCCCGCGCCCAAACATCCTACGGCCTGTGCCTCGGTGTTCTGGCGTGTATCGATAAACCTATTATTCAGTTGACACCAAATGACATCAAAATGCATATCGGCGGAAAAAAAGACACCTCCAAAAATACCATCATTGAGTGGGCAGTATCTAAACACCCGGATGCTGGCTGGTTTACGAAGAAGGTTAAAGGTGAAGTGAGCATTGTCAGTAAAAACGAGCACCCGGCTGACGCATTGGCTGCTGTTTACACCGGACTGGAAACAGATCAATACCGCCAAGCTGTTTCTATGATGAGAGCATTCTTTTAAGTTTGCTTCATTGATAAGTAAACATTTACTTATTACTATAGGCCACTACATTTAGTGGCTTTTTTCTTTTGGACAACAACATGATTCGAATCATCAAACGGAATGGCAGTGCCGAAGCACTGTCTGAAGAGAAGTATAACCGCGTCGTTATGTGGGCAACGGACGGCGTTGATGGCGTAAGCGCCTCTGCCGTCGCCATGGGGGCCGCGGCGAGTATCGTTGACGGTATGACGACTAGCCAGGTACACGACGCTCTAATCAAAGCTGCCGCCGATCTTATCAGTGCCGACTCCCCTAACTACAGCCAGGTTGCAGCGCGTCTGAGTATTTTCAAAATTCGCAAAGATGCTCACGGCCAATACGAATACCCGGACTTCTACGAGCACATCCTGAAGAACGTTACTCGCGGCGTTTATGATAGCGAAATCATGCATAAATACAGCTGCGAAGAGATCGACGAGCTGGGCGCGTACATGAAACCTGAACGTGACGATAATTTCGGCTATGCAGCAACGACCCAGCTGCGCGGCAAATATTTGGTACAACATCGAGTAAACGGGGAAATTTATGAGTCACCTCAACATATCTACATGCTGGTGGGCATGTGTCTATATCAGGACTGGAATAATGGCGATATGGGCAAAACCCGTCTGGAAATGGTCAAAGGTTTCTATGACGTAACCAGTACGTTCAAGCTGTCATTGCCCACCCCGATCATGGCTGGCGTTCGCACCCCTACTCGCCAGTTCTCAAGCTGCGTTCTGATCGAGTCCGGTGATTCACTGAAGTCCATCAACGCAACGACCTCGGCCATTGTGGAGTACATCTCCCAGCGTGCCGGCATTGGCGTTAACTTCGGTTCCATCCGTGCGCTGGGTAGTCCTATTCGCAACGGTGAAGCGACCCATACGGGTGTTATTCCGTTCCTGAAGCTGTTTCAGGCGGCAGTGAAGTCCTGCTCTCAAGGCGGTGTCCGTGGCGGGGCGGCAACGGCTTACTATCCACTGTGGCACCTGGAAGCAAATAGTCTGCTGGTACTGAAGAACAACCGCGGCGTTGACAGTAACCGCGTGCGTCACATGGACTACGGTGTTGAATTGAACCGCTTAATGTACCGTCGTTTGATCGAGGGTGGGGCTATCACGCTGTTTAGCCCTCACGATGTCCCCGGTCTTCTGAATGCCTTCTATGCTGACCAGGATGAGTTTGAGCGTCTGTATGTTCAGTACGAAAATGACCCGTCAATCCGCAAAGAGTCTGTGCCTGCAGTGGATCTGTTCTCTTCGCTTATGCAGGAACGTGCATCGACCGGTCGCATCTACATCGCCAACATCGACCATATGAATACGCATGGCGCTTTTGATGAGGCTGTGGCACCCATTAAGCAATCGAACCTTTGCGCCGAAATTGCCCTGCCGACTAAGCCGCTGGCATTTACTGACGATCCGAACGGCGAAATCGCGCTGTGTACTCTGTCCGCATTCAATCTTGGCGCCCTTGAGTCTCTGGCAGATCTGGAAGAAGTAGCCTTCTACGCTGTCTCTGCGCTGGACTGTCTGCTTGATTATCAGGACTATCCGATGTTTGCAGCGGAAACACCAGCCAAGGCGCGTCGTAGCTTAGGGATTGGTGTAACCAACTTCGCTTACTGGCTGGCTAAGAACGGCGCGAAGTATTCCGGCGTTGATGGAAACAAACTGGTTCACGAAACATTTGAAGCGGTTCAGTTCTATTTGCTGAAGGCCAGTAACCTGCTTGCATCAGATAAGGGAGCATGTGAATGGTTTGGTCAGACGAAATATGCGAAAGGCTTGCTGCCTATCGATCACTACCGCAAGCAGCTGGACGCCTCAGAACTGAATGCCAACCACCCTCTTCTTCTGGATTGGGATGGGTTGCGAAAAGATATTGAGCGATACGGTCTACGCAACTCCACTCTGTCCGCCCAAATGCCTTGCGAGACGTCCAGTCAGATCACCAACTCCACCAATGGCATTGAGCCACCGCGTGGCCCGGTATCCGTGAAGTCGTCCAAAGATGGTGTTGTGAAGATGGTCGTGCCGGAATTTTCTCGCATCGGCGACGCTTACGAGTACCTGTGGGACATCGAGGATAACTTTGGCTATCTGACAAAAGTAGCGATCATGCAGAAGTTCATCGACCAGTCTATTTCTGCCAATACCAACTATGACCCGGCGCGCTTTGCTTCCGGTCGCGTGCCAATGCAAAAGATGCTGACTGATTTGTTGGATGCGTATCGCATGGGTGTGAAGACGCTTTATTACCACAACACCCGCGATGGTGCCGGCTCTCGCGAAGACGACAAGATCACACATCAGGCCCATCTTCCATCGTCGACCGAATTTATCGAGGAGGAAGACGAGTGCGGTGGCGCTTGCAAAATTTGATAACCAGGTGGGCGAAAGCCCACCTTTCTTCTCCGTTTGAGAGCCTGTTAAGTCCACATATCATGGCGTTATCGATAGCTGAAGTGGCATAGAATTTATTAAATAACAAAGGGAAACACATGTCTTATTCAACTTTCCGTCTCGGCGCAAACGACGCGACGAAAGAGCCGATGTTCCTCGGCAATTCAGTCAACGTTTCACGGTATGACATCCAGAAATACCGTGAATTTGAGAAGCTGATCGAGAAACAGCTGTCATTCTTCTGGCGCCCGGAAGAGGTGGATATCTCGCAAGACCGAATCGACTACATGACGAAATTGGCCGATCATGAGCGGCATATCTTCAACAGTAACCTGCGCTACCAGACACTATTAGACAGCGTTCAAGGCCGTAGCCCTAACGTTACGCTGCTGCCGCTGGCTTCCATCCCGGAGCTTGAAACGTGGATTGAAACCTGGGCCTTCTCCGAGACCATTCACAGCCGCAGCTACACCCATATCATTCGAGGCATGGTTGATGATCCAAGCGAGATTTTCGACGGCATCGTAACTGATGAACAGATTATCAGCCGCGCATCGAGCGTATCGGCAGAGTACGACAAGCTTTATCAAATGGTCTGCGCTCGCGAGCATCTCGGGGAAGATGAATTTGAGCGTCTGTACGCGTCTGAGTTCGACGGGAAGCCATACCCGATGCAACGCCAGCTGTTCCGTACTCTCGTGTCTGTAAACGCGCTGGAAGCGATTCGTTTTTATGTCAGTTTTGCCTGCACGTTCGCGTTTGGCGAGCGAAAGCTGCTGGAAGGCAACGCGAAGATTATGCGACTGATTGCGCGTGACGAGGCGCTACACTGCGAAGGCACTGAGCGCATGTTGCGAAATATGCGAAATGGTCGCGAAGGTTTGCTGTGGAAGCAGATCGCCGAAGAAGAAGAGCCGTTTGTCTACCAGACGATGCTCGACGTGGCCGAGCAGGAAATGCGTTGGGCTGATTATCTGTTCAAAGACGGCTCGATGATTGGTCTGAATGCGAAGATCCTGAAACAGTACGTGAAGTACCGCACAAATCTGGCGATGAAGCGACTTCATCTCAACCCTCTGTTTGACGATGTCACTTTCGATCCGCTGCCGTGGATGAACAGCTGGCTGTTCACCGACAACGTTCAGGTGGCGCCGCAGGAAACGGAGATCCCTTCGTATCTGGTGGGGCAAATTGACGCAGCCGTTGATACATCAATGCTTGGCGGATTTGGCGACCTGTAAGCCTTTTGATTTATTTTGTGGCCTGGCTCTCTGGGTCACAATAATCACATCATTCAAATGCACGGAATTAAAAATGTTAAAGAAAGTATTAGAGAAATCTCGCCTGAAATCTGAAGCCAAAAATGGCGCAAAAATAGACACGCTTTACGAGATCTACCCTGGTGGCTCCGACATTACGATGAAAATCGGCGAGATGGTGTCAGAGTTTCACGAACTATTTCAACATCCGATCGCAGCCGACATCACGCCTGAGCTTTTAGAGCTTCGTGCTGGTCTCATCCGTGAAGAGGCTGTAGACGAAGCTGCCGAAGCTGTTGAACATCTGGACATGGATAAAGTTCTGGATGCTATGGCCGATGGTTTATACGTTGGTATTGGCACATTGATCAGCGTGCGTGGCGGTGTGGTTAACGCCATGGCTCACTTCACAAAAGAACAGAGCGAAGATATTTACACCAGCTACGTCCACGCTCATAGCAAAAAGCC
Source organism: Klebsiella sp. MS 92-3 (assembly GCF_000195655.1). Lineage (NCBI taxonomy): Bacteria > Pseudomonadati > Pseudomonadota > Gammaproteobacteria > Enterobacterales > Enterobacteriaceae > Klebsiella > Klebsiella sp. MS 92-3. The sequence goes on along the minus strand of NZ_GL882800.1, from coordinate 22,754 downwards.
GCAGGAAGATATCATCCTCGGGCTGTCTCAGTTTGGGGTGGCCGCAGAAGAGCTTGAGGTTATTGCGGCCAAAATCCGCTCTGGGTATGCAGACTCCACCAGTTTAGCCGTGGATTTGCGTGGCGCAATGAATCGCATCTACGTGGCGTCACAGATGGTTTATCACCTGGCGGATTTGATGAATGTCCCTGTCGTTGATCTGGTGGCCGAAGTCCATCGCAGCAATATGACGAAACTTTGGCCGGCTGACGCCGAACTGCGCATGAAGTTGGTTGCGAAGTGCAAATACGACAAAGATGACCTGGCATTCCGTGTTGCTGAAGGTCGGGATGGTATGATCGGATATCGAATTTCCGATGGCAAAATCCTGAAGTCGCCAACTTATGAGTCGGCTGATTTGTCAAAATTCGTTGATATGGCAATTGACTCAGTAATCGGGCGTCACTTTTTCTAAAAAAGATGAATTATGCCTTGATAAGTAAATACTTATTGATGTATATTCTTTCTCGCCTTGTATTATTTTGTTTTGCTTAATCACCATTCCATAAGAATCTTAGCGGTCGGCCCTTT